>JAJDDX010000047.1 GCA_029260055.1 Phycisphaerae bacterium | reverse complement strand
AATGAGCATGATGATGCGGATGCGAAATTGAATTGACGCGAAAACGCCACACGCGGTCATCACTGGCTATTTTATGCGCCAGATTTCGCTTATTCAGCCACTCAAGTACCCGGTAAAGCGTTACGCGGTCAAACTGCAGTTTCTTGCCCACCCGCTCTTCAATTTCACGATGAGTAAGCGCTTGCTGCTCGGCCAGTAAAACTGAAAGAATGTATATCCGCTTATTCGTCGCCCGATCACCGGTACGTCGAATCATTTCTTCGGCTTCATTTCGTAAATTTCTATACATAAAATTAATTGCAACTAAGTTGCATTAAGTATAATTGATTAGAATTTTTATTGCAACAATCGAACTTAAAAACCACAGCCATAAAGCCGTTAATACAAATTATTACAATGCAACATAGAATGGATGGTGCTCATTGTAAAAAAATCTTTTCCCCCACGTGATTTTACTGAAGACATTCTAGAATTTTTTCACTGGCGTCGATTTCAGTTTATTTGTCCAGCCTCCTTCAATCACACGTGTCACAAGCAAAAACTAATGCCGAAAGAATGCGAATAACTCCTAAGCTTTTAATGCCCCTTTAACCTAAAGTCCTCAGTTGAATGGTGTTTAGCGTGCGTTGTTGTTTTTTTTTGGCAGGGTGCAATGAAACGGAATACTCGTTATTACAACGAATTGCAACGCATTAAAAAAGAAAGAACGGCGTGCCTATCAGCATCATCGCGTTCCCCACCTTAAAGGTGTGTGTCAGTTAGAAAAATATGCGTCTTCTTTTCATGAGATGACTTGTTACTGTCGCAGTCAACTGAGGATTTTAGGTTTAAGCAAAAGTAGATGTTTTTTTGATCGTCCAAAACAGTGAGTTTGACTAAATATCCGGCTTTACGTATTTTCCACTAGTGTAAAAAAAGGGTGTTTATTTTTCTTACGCACAAGAACAATGCGGACCTGGCACATAAGCATTTTAAGAAAGGAAACAAGGCGTTCGCCGTTGAGTTAAGTACAGGTGCCTGGCCCGGCCATAGATTCTATGGAAGAACAATAGGTTATTTCCAAGCAAAGGGTTCGCTTCAACTAAGCGACGAATTTAGCAAGAATATCGCGGTGTGAATGGGGCCTGTCGTCGGTATTATAGACAACACCTTGAAACGGTGGCGAGCACCTCTCTTTGCTGACACTTTTGAGTTGAATGCTTGTGAAAAATCCTACTATGGCTAAGCCTATATGAAACGCTAGAACAGACCGAAATCATGGGCATATTACGTTCTTAGAATGAAAAAAATCTTGCTCTTAGGCCGAGCATTAATTATGCTTGGCTTGACTATATATTTACTGCTACTTGAGAATTTTCCCGTTGGACAAAAAAAGTGATTTATATGATATATCCTCACCATTGCTCTGCTTACTTGTGGAGAAGGATATCGTGCTGACAAAGAACAGCCTGCGAGATGCGTATACGTCTGGAAGTACGGCTTGAAAGTAGCGATCAACGCAATAGCAGACCCACGTGCCATAACGGCACCTATTCCTTCATTTACAAAAAGTCATAAAAGGAAAATTGCATGAATCGCTGCGGAATGATCATAGTTAGACTATTCTTTTTGGTGCTGGCGATAGCGATGGCTGCGGCATGTGCGCACAAGAAAAAGCCGTATGAAGCGGTACCGATCCCACAAGAACTATCGCAAGGTGACACCTTGATACTGTTGAAGCCCCTAGAGGTCGTGAATGGCAAGAAAACCGTCTACTTCCAGAGAGGAGAAGTGGTCAAGAAGAATGAAATTTATGCGAACGCTCCGTATTGTTGGCTGGAACTCAACGGGCCGACCCAGACGAAACGCACAATCCAACCTCAGAATTTTGAGATAATAAACGTCTCTTACGATGTCCATGCCCAGAATGGTCATGCAAGTGAGCAGATTTCGACTACTTACATCGCTCTGAGAGCTCAAAAAAGTGGCAAAATAGAACATTTCGCCTGCGGATGGCCCGGCGAGGCGTCGAAACCTAACTTTCTTACCCCCGAAGAGATTAACGATACACTCGACGGATACTTTTCAATCGAAGTGCCGGATTAGCCCGGCGTGTCCTGATTCGCTTGGAAATACATTAGGCTCAAGGATATTTCTCATCATAAAAGACGGCCCAATCTGTCTCCAATCAGCTGATCTGTCTTCTTATATGCTGCGCTGAAGCTAGCACTCAATTGCCAAAGTTAGAGCGCGAATATCCTGTAGACTTTCTATCAAAACACCACTTCTCATATAATGAAGAAGACAAAGTTATTCCAAAAAACATACCATATGGTAATACTCAGCGCCCAATAACATTTGCCCGACTCCCAACGCTTTCATGAACGTGGTTCATGATGATATTCTGTATATTTAAATATTATGAACTTGAGTGCGCGCCCCAGGAATTTTTAATTGAATTTTTTGAAAGGATTAACCTAGATGAAAACACGCGCCGCAATCGCCTGGAAGGCCGGGCAGCCACTTACTATTGAAGATGTTGAACTGGAAGGTCCCAGAACGGGTGAAGTACTGGTCGAGATCAAAGCAACCGGAATATGTCATACGGATTATTACACGTTGTCCGGAGCAGATCCTGAAGGATTGTTTCCAGCCATTCTGGGCCACGAAGGCGCTGGTATCGTGGTTGATGTCGGGCCAGGTGTAAAATCACTGCAAAAGGATGATCACGTAATCCCACTTTATACACCGGAATGCCGCGAATGCAAATTCTGTTTATCCCAAAAAACTAACCTTTGCCAGGCAATTCGTAGCACACAGGGACGCGGACTCATGCCAGATGGCACGTCACGTTTTTCGTTTAATGGCGAACCAATTCTGCACTATATGGGGACATCGACTTTCTCAAATTATATCGTTGTGCCAGAAATTGCACTGGCAAAAATTCGTAACGACGCCCCTTTTGACAAAGTTTGCTATATCGGTTGTGGTGTAACGACAGGTATAGGTGCGGTATTGTTCACCGCCAACGTGGAAGCAGGCGCCAATGTCGCTATATTTGGCCTGGGTGGTATCGGTCTGAATGTGATTCAAGGCGCGAGAATGATTGGTGCTGACAAAATTATCGGTATTGATATCAATCCAGAACGGGAAAGCATGGCACGTGAATTTGGAATGACTCACTTTATTAACGCTAACGATACAGAAAATATTGTTGATACGGTTGCTCAGCTTACTGACGGTGGCGTGGATTATAGCTTTGAATGTATTGGCAATACCAAGGTAATGCGTCAGGCCCTGGAGTGCACCCATAAAGGATGGGGGCGCAGCATTATTATTGGCGTCGCAGAAGCTGGTGCGGAGATTAGCACCCGCCCCTTC
>JAJDDX010000460.1 GCA_029260055.1 Phycisphaerae bacterium | reverse complement strand
TGCCGCCTAGTGGAGCGTGTGAGCACGATGACGAAGAAACCCGGTCGTGTGACCGTACAGACCCAGTGTTCCGCCGGTGTGGCCGTGATGGTGGCCGTTCCCAGCCGCGCGGAGGAGCCGGCCGAGCTGCTCAAGAAGCTCGGCGAGCGACGTGCCAAGATCCGCAGCCTGCACCACATCACCGCTGACACGGCGCAAGCGAAGGACTCGACGACGAAAGTCACAACCGACCTCTGGGAGAAGCGCGACGGCGACCTTCTCAAGCAGCGTCTCTTTCGCGAAACCGTCAAGACCTCTGCTGGCAGCGACAAGCCCGCGGGCTCTCCGACGCGCGGCCTGACCGTCTCGGACGGCAAGATCGAGTGGCGGGAGTTGCCGGTCGGCGACGGTGTGATGGCGGTCAAGAGCAAGCCGAAGCCTAGGGACGACCTCCGAGAGCTGCGCTCCGGGATTGAAGGCGGAAGAGCCCGCTCGAAGGACGGCGGTACGATCGCCGGGCACGAGTGCGTCCTCATCGAGGTGGTCGGCGGCAGCGACTCTGCCCGGTTCAAGACGAGTTATTGGGTCAGCAGTAAATACGGCATCATTCTCAAGCGGACGCACGCTTCGGCCGGCGGAGACCGCAGGGAACTCACGACCGTCGAGTTGAAAATCAACGAATCCGTCGATGACGCCAAGTTCACCTATACGCCGCCGGCCGGCGCTACGGTCCTCGACACCGACGCGATGAAGCCGCCGGCCAAGGCCAAGGGCAAGGGCAAGTGATCGCCCAAAGCGGACGGATCGTCTCGGCTTGAGCGGTCGGCGTCTGGCGACGGGTCTTTGCCGACCGGTCGCGCGCTGGCGGTTACGGTCGTGACGCGACCCGCGGGCCGGATCGATCGGAGCCACAGGCCAACCGTTCATGCAGACACCGCCTACTACGCGCCGGGCTCGACAGTTCTCATGGCGTGCAGCCGGTTCGTGGATGGTGGTCGTGGCGTTCGGGCTCGCCGCGCTCGGCATCGCTCTTGCCGTCCATCAAGCCCCGTCGCTGACCGTGCGGCGCATCGCGGAGGCGGCGCGCCACGCAGGCCGGATTGCGGTCGACGCACGCGTCCGGTTCGACGGCGAGGTCAACACGGTTCTGACCGACGTCATCGTGAGGCAGCGATCCGCATCCGCTGGGCCGTGGCGTGCATCTGGCAAATGGCCCGCATGGGTCGACGGAGCATACGTTTGGAACGGTAGCGACCTCACCACTCTTCGACCCTCCTCCGTCAAGACCGATGCCATTGCGTCGGTCGTTGCGAGCCGCCTCGAATTGAGGTTCGTCGCCGCCCCCGGCTCCGGTGATCTTGCCACGGCACTCCTCTACGATAACGTCGCGGATCTTCCGATCGTGCTCGCCTGCCGCCATGCCGCCGCCACAGAGGGCGGGAAACCGATCTTGGCGGCCGTCCGTATCGACGTGACTTCGCTGAAAAGAGACCTCGTGGATCCGCTCGTTACCGGCGAATACGGGCTCGAGGTCATTCCGGTGAGTCAGGCCAATTCGGTATGGGCACGTCCCATGTTCACGGCGATGCGCTTCTGGGCTATTCAGCCAACCGAGGCTTTTCAGGAGGCTCAAGGTGCGATCGTCGTGGGCCAGACCTTCGTGTACGTCAGCCTCACCATGCTGGCGTTGATGACGCTGCTCGTGGCGATGTGGTTCCTCATTCGCATTGCACGAAAAGAAACCGCGCTCGCCCAGATGAAGGCGGACTTCGTCGCGAACGTATCTCACGAACTCAAGACGCCCCTCGCGCTGATCCGCATGTTCGCCGAGACGTTGGAAGCGGGCCGCGTCGCGTCGGAAGAGAAAAGGCAGGAATACTACTCGGTGATCACGCGAGAGAGCGTCCGCCTCACGGCTCTGATTGAGAACGTGCTCGACTTCGCTCGGATCGACGCGGGTCGCAAGGAGTACATGTTCCAGCCCGTCGACGTGGGCGCGGTGGTACGTGAGACCTACGAAACCTATCGTCCGCAGCTCGAATACAAAGGCTTCCGACATGATTTGACAATTGCCGAAGACCTGCCGACCGCGGATGTCGACCGCAGCGCAATCGCTCAGGCGGTCGTGAATCTGATCGGGAATGCCGTCAAATACTGCGACGACGAGAAGTCCATCGCCATCTCAGTCACCGCCGATACACTGCGGAACCGCCGTGGGGTGCTCATATCCGTGATCGACAGCGGTATCGGCGTCACGCCGGAAGATCGTCGTTTCTTGTTTGAGGGGTTCTTCCGGGCCGAAGACACGCGGGTCCGGGAGCGAGCGGGCACCGGACTGGGCCTAGCCCTGGTCAAACACATCGTCGACGCCCACGGGGGTTCGCTCGATGTGGAATCTAGACTGGTCAAGGGTACGGCCTTTCGCATATTCTTACCGTGTACACATGACCCCGACGCTCGCGAGCCGGACGCCCCGCCCGAGGAGGCGAAGGATCAACCGGACGCGCCGGGCGATGCGTCAGCGTCAGATCCACGGAAGGACGAGCAAGCGTAGGTAATCACAGCAGCGGAGGTACGCGAATGCCGAGAATACTGATCGCCGAAGATGAAAAAGACATGGCCATGGGCCTGCGCGACAACCTCCAGTTCGAGGGCTACGAGGTGGTGATCGCCGAAGACGGCGAGGCCGCCATGAAGGCCGTCGACGAGCACAACCCGGACCTCGTGCTGCTGGACATCATGATGCCCAAGCTCGACGGCCTGGAAGTCTGCAAACGCATTCGGGAGGCGGGCTACATGATCCCGATCCTCATGCTCACAGCCAAGTCGCAGGAGATCGACATCGTACGCGGCCTCGAGGTCGGCGCGGACGACTACGTCACCAAGCCGTTCAACGTGCGCGAGCTGCTCGCGCGAATCAAGGCTGCGCTGCGGCGCACGGACGCCGGCAAGGGCCTGTCACGCGTGCTGCGCGTCGGTGAGGCGTCGATCGACATGGTCAAGGGCAAGATCGAGCGCGGGACAGAGGTGTTCAACCTGGGCCACTTCGAACTGCAAATCCTCAAGCTCCTCGTCGAGCATGCGGAACAGCCCGTAGAGCGCAACAAGCTTCTCGACGAAATCTGGGGTCTTGGCGGTTTCCCAGCCACACGCACCGTCGACAACCACATCGTGAGCCTGCGCCGCAAGATCGAACCCGACGCGAAACACCCGCGCCACATCGTGACGGTCCACAGCATCGGCTACAAGTTCGTGCCGTAGTACCGGCCCCTGATCGGTTCCAACGTGCCGCGTGTCATGGCGAGTCGCCACTGGCACCCGCCAGGCCGAGTTGAAGCTACTGAAATACCACAACGCTTTCGCAGCCCCGAAGGGGCCAAATGCCGCAGCCGCCAACGAAGCAATAGCATGCCGTTCGCTCTCCGTATGCAGGATTTCCGAACAGCCTCTAGCACAGCTTGCCCGTGGGCAGGATCGACTGCCACCAAGCAGATGCACCAAAACACCGGGCCGGCACCCTTATGACGGTGCCGCCTACGGCGCTCCGGGTGCCACGCACAAGTCCCAGCGCGCCGGGTCCCGTGCCACCGATATGCCCCGAAACCACCCCGATAAGTGCCTTAATCAGCCCGCCTACAAATCCTTACAACTAATCTGACCACATGGGAATAAACCAACCGTCTAAGTGAATAGAGCGGTAGTTGGCAAGACTACGGGGTAAGCGTTGCGAACATCCGAATCGATTTGAAAGACGGCCGCGATGTGCGGTGCGAGCGGGACATGAACCGAAAGGCCGCGCTCGACACGCCGACGCCGAGACGAGGATCGCGACGCGAGTAGCCGACCGATACGTGAACCCAGCCGTTGACACGAACGTAATAAACGCGTGCCGACGCCATTGAGTCTCCAAAGCCGGAATGACGCACCGGCGAATCGATGCGGGTCGGGTGGCCGCACGACCTGCCCGACCCGCATCACCCCTCCTACTCCGCCGCAAGCGACGGATACGGTTTCACCGGAAGCCGCCCATTCTAACAACTCGTCGGGGTTTTCACCTACAACTTTTTTCGTTTTCGCTGATATGATGGTGCTGCGCTCGCCAACGAGGCGGCCGGCACACGGGCAAGCTGCTGCTTGCCCATGCCACCCTTGCGAGTGGGTCGATCGGAGTGGAATTGGGTGCCACTGGTGGCTTGTCCACCAGTGCGGGTGCCCCATCCTTCGCGTACTCGCGCAGGTTGGGGGATGGACCACGCACGAGAGGCCGGCTTAGGCGTCACTATCGTGCCTACGGCGTTCCTACGAGGCTTGACCACCAGTGCGGATGCTGCGGAACCGGTACAAAGCATGAACAGTAAGCGTCTATTCGTAGGTCGACGAGACGAGCTCGAGCGGTTCGATGAGGTGCTGGCCCGCGAGGACGGCGAGGCGATCGTCGTGGTGGGTCACCAGGGCATGGGCAAGACCATGCTGGTGGACCAGATGGCCGATCGGGCCCGCCACGCGTCCGACCTGGAGTGCGGGGCCGTCCGGTACGAGGTCACGAAGAACGACACCGTCGCCAGCACGCTCGCACTGATGATCGACCACGCGTTTGAGGCCGCGACGGTGACGGAGAGTACTTTCTCGGGCACCGCACGGCGGCGGGAGCAATGGCAGTCGCTGCTGAACGTGGCCAAGCTGGGTGATTTGGTGCAGAACCTCCGTCGCGATCCGGCCAAGCACACGCGCGATCAGTTTCTCGACCGGCTGCGGATGATGTCCAGGAAGATGCCGCAGACCGCTCGAGCCCTCTTCGTCATCGACCCAGAGAAATACATGGCCGAGGGCGTCCAAGAGGACTGGCGCCTGGTCGTGAAGGCGTTGCCCCCCAAGATCAAGTTCCTCTTCGCTCAGCGACCGGAAGACGTTCTTGCCGCCAGCGAAGAGTTCATGGCCCTGGAGAACGTCGCCCGCATCCCCGGCGCGAAGCTGGACGTGCTGGACGAGGAGGCCGTTGAGCAACTGATCGAGGCTCGGAAGAGCGACATTGGTCTGCCGGCATCGGAGGTTCGTGAGGCGATCGGGCGGTACGATCGGCATCCCTACGCGGTGCCGGCCGCCCTAGACCTGCTGGCGCAGGGGACGCCCACGTCTGACCTAGCCGCCGACCCGACAACGGAAGGTCTGGCGCTGATGCAATGGCGCCGCGTTGGGGAGAGACATGGGGCGGAGGCGAAGAGGCTGCTCGAGGCATACGCAGTGTTGGATGTCGGCGTGCCTGACGAGGTGGTCGAGGCGGTCAGCGGCCTCGATCCGATCCAGCGCCGGACACTGATGGATCACCCCTTCCTTGCAGGCTTGCTTCGCTCGGATGGAAACGGGCGGCGCATCTACGCCTCGCTCTTGAGCGATCACATCCGCGATCATCATCCGGAACTGGAGGCCAGTACCTACCATCGCCGCGCGATCGATGTGTACCGCAGACGCCTCACCGCAGACACCAAGCCCGACGCCCTGGCGGCCGAGCGGCTCGCGGAGCACGCGCGTGCCATCGAGGGTAACGAAGCCTTTGTTGCCGTCTTCGTGGAAGAGTGCTTCCGCCCTCTGACGATCCTCGGACTACTGGATACTGCCGAGGCGCTGTCGCTTCGCGCACTACAATTCCTCGATTCGGGAAGTAGCTATGAGGGCTTGATTCTTGGCAACCTCGGGCTGATTTACAGGCGACGCGGCGACCTCGACAGGGCCGAGGAAATGCACCGTAAGTCGCTCGCGATTGAGGAGAAGCTCGGGCGCCCGGAAGGCATGGCCAACCAATACGGCAACCTCGGACTGATCTACCGCACTCGCGGCGATCTCGATCGGGCCGAGGAAATGCACCGCAAGTCGCTCGCGATTGAGGAGAAGTTCGGGCGGCTGGAAGGCATGGCAAAACAGTACGGCAACCTCGGAGCAGTCTTCCTGACACGTGGCGACTTCGATCGCGCCGAGAACATGCTCCGCAAGTCACTCGCCATCAAGGAGAAGATCGGCCGGCCGGAAGGCATGGCCGTTCAGTACGGCAACCTTGGATCAGTCTACCTAGCGCGCGGCGACCTCGAACGCGCCGAGGAGATGCTCCGTGAGGCGTTGGAGATCGACGGGAAGTTCGGTCGACTAGAAGGCATGGGCAACGCTCACGGCAACCTCGGCGTGGTCGATAGGAAACGCGGGAACGTCGATGGGGCTCGCGCGCATTGGACTACGGCACTTAAGCTATTCCGCCGGATCGGCATGGTACGGGAGATCGAGAAAGTGCAGCGTCTGCTGGACGAACTACCGCCCGAGTAGCTCGTTCGTCGCCTTTGCACCGTACGCTACGCCCCTGAGCCGCGGGCTTCAGCCCGCGCGGACGTGCGAAGCGCTGGTCTTCGTTCGCAAGTTGTCGCCCACGCGGGTCCGGCCCGAAGGTGCCAATGCCGTTCGATCCACCTGAGGCGGGGTGGCCTGTCCAGCAGGACGAGGAGCGCGAAACACGTATGATCCACGGGCAAGCTGCTGCTGGAGGCTGTCCGGGAATTCAGTTGGTGCAGGGTTGTGGCACGGCGTGCCCCGGCTCCGCCCCGAAGGGGCAAAATAGCTCAAGCCCAGGGCAACGCCCTCGTTGTTCTACACATCTCCGCGTCGATCCTGGTAGATTGGAGCTTTCTGATGGGTCCATGGATGGGCTCCGGGTGGCGAAACGAGTCAAGGATGGACTCCGATGGTGGCTCCCTGGGTATCGGACGAGATGACGAC
>JAJDDX010000459.1 GCA_029260055.1 Phycisphaerae bacterium | reverse complement strand
CTCTTGGCAATGCACATCCAAACCGATAAAGTGCTTTCGTTCCATCGGGGCCTCCTTGCCGTTGGGCTGTTGGGTATCGCACCAACAGGATAGCCAACGGAGTACAAGGACGCCCCGTCTTCATATACCTTCATGTCGAGGTACGAGACGTGCCGGCATGACGCGTTAGTAACGGCATGTCTCGTACCTCGACATGCCCTTCAACAGGGTGCGCCGCGTGTCCGAGGCTCAAGTTTGCGGCCGCTCGATGGGCTTCGGACGGTGAGCGAGGGTCGCACAGGTGGTGACGAGCAGCAGCATGACGGCGACGCCCCAATCGGAGACGGTGGGGATCGGTCCGCCGCCGAAGCAGGGGAAGAAGATCGGCGGGTCGTTGACCGTGTCGGTCCAGGCGAGTTGGAAAGCCTCCCAGTCGGCGCAATCGACGTCGGTGTCCGCGTCGAAGTCGGCCCAGCGGGCGCCCGGCCCCGCGTCCACGCCTTCGCCAGAGAAGTACTCGGCGAAGAAGTAGAAGTCCTGGCCGTCGATCGTTCCGCTGCTGTCGAAGTCGCCGGAGGCATCGGCCGGCATGTCGCCGTAGCGCAGGTAGTCCCAGCACGTTGTGGTTGGGTAATGGTGGTATCGCGCTCCCCAGATGACCTTCGAATCGTCGAGAGGGTACATGCCGTACGGGGTGCCGGAGTCGATCAACTCGCCGTCCAGATACCACGCATAGCTTTGCTCGCCGCGGAGTTCGACGCGGTACGTGTGGGGTACACCCTGTGCGATGTCCATGTAGATCACGGGAAGGCCGGTGTCGCGCACAACGCGTATTCTGCCGTCGGTGATGGTGAAGTGGTAAAGCGCGTTCCCGTTACCGTATGCCGACACGGCAACCGGCGTGCCCTGTGTATCGAGAATAACTGGCGGAGCATCGGTTGCGACGCGCCACTCTATGAACCAGGGATCGGCTCCGGCGAACGGTGCCACCGACATGCGGTAGAAGTCCGTTTCACCTATCGGTCCCGGCGCCCAGACGCCGAGGTCGCAGTAGTGACAGAACCAGTCGCCCTCAAGGTCGCCGCCGCTGGCGGGATCGAGCCAACGGTCCGCATCGGCGCTCCCGGCCCGTTCCCAACCAAGCGTCTCCGGGAGGGCGTTGCCTTCAAAGACGACGACTTCGGCGAGCACCGAAGCGGGGAAGGCGAGACACAGTGCTGTCAGGACGCGTGCCACAATCGAGACTCCGGCAGAAGTTCTGCGTCGGTCATTTCTCACAGCCTTCAATGGTAGCAAGCAGGAATAGTGAATTCAATGAACTATGGGTGTTTTGGAGGCTAGGGGATGTCGAGGCGCGAGCAATCAGTACCGCGAGTGTCAGCGAGCGGCCCCGCGTTGGCCAGTGTGCTGCGCACCGGGCAGCCTCCCGACTACCTGGCCGCTCCCTCACGGTCGCGGTACGGATTGACGCGAAGGGTAGGGTGCGTCGACGGACGACGTGTCGGCATGCGAGGTGTGCATCCGTCCCCCACCCTTCGGGCGTACCCGAAGGACGGGGCACCCCTTCCGAGTGACGGCAGTTGGCGAGTTGGTGCGGACGCAGCGCGCCGGTGCGGTCACGCTGCGCCGGTCGTCTTCCGCTAGGCCTGCGGCTGCTCCGCCGGATTCGGTCCCGCCGGTTCCGGTTCAGCCGGTGCCGGTACGGCTACCGTTGCCTCGGCCGGCTTCGGCTCTGCCGGTGCCGGTGCGGCCGGTGCCGGTACGGCTGCCTGCGGGGCGGCCGGAGTCGGCTTCGGAGCTGCGGGCGCTGCCGGTTTTGGCGCTGCGGGCTTTTGGCCTGCCGGCTTGCCGGGCTGGACCTTGACCGGGGAGACGATCATCGTCATCCGTCGGCCTTCCATCGCCGGGTGCCGCTCGATCTTCACCGTCTCGCCGAATTCCTCGAGGAGGCTCTTGAAGATCTCGACCGCGCGGTCCCGATGGAAGCGTTCGCGCCCTCGGAACAGCATCGTGAACTGGACCTTGTGGCCCGCGTCGAGGAAGTCCCGGGCACGACTGACCTTGATCTCTCGATCGTGCTTGTCGGTCTTCGGCCTGATGCGGATTTCCTTGAGCTGGATGACGTGGGCGGCCGCCCCTAGCTTCTGCCGTTTCTTACGGTCGTACTTGTACTTGCCGTAATCCATGATGCGGCAGACCGGCGGCTTCTCCATCGGCGAGACCTCGACGAGATCGAGCCCGGCGTCGCGCGCCAGCGACAGTGCATCGTCTGTGGGGATGATGCCTAGCTGGTTCTGATGCTGGTCAATCACCCGGATCGGCGAAATGCGGATCCGGTCATTGATGCGTAGTGCTTTGCTAATAGTCTTTAACCTCGCATTAAGACACAGTTACTTGATTGCCGCCGCGAATCACCGTTCGCGGGGGCTGCCACATCCATCTACACCATCGCGGACTCGGCCGCAATCGGGCTGCGGCCTTTGGTGTCAACCTCCGTGCGACACGCTTCTATAAAGGCGGCGAGCGTCATATTGCCGCCCGCTTTGCCGTCTCGATCATTTATGTTCACCTCGCCCTGGGCGGCCTCTTTTTCTCCGACGACCAGGATGTAGTTGATCTTGGCCGCTCGCAGGCGATGCTTCTTCGGGCCGATCTTCTCGTCGCTGTCGTCGAGTTCGGCCCGCAGACCGGCCTGCTTGAGGGAGGCGAAGACCTCCTTGGCGTAGTCTCGACTCTTGTCGGACACGGACGCCACAGCCACCTGGACCGGCGAGAGCCACATCGGGAAGGCGCCGGCGAAGTGCTCGATCAGGATTCCGACGAACCGTTCCATGCTTCCGAACGGGGCGCGGTGGATCATGATCGGTACGTGCTGCGTGTTGTCGCGTCCGATGTACGTGAGCTTGAAACGCTCGGGCAGGTTGTAGTCCACCTGCACGGTGCCGAGTTGCCAACTGCGTCCGATGCAGTCCTTGACGACGAAGTCGATCTTGGGGCCGTAGAAAGCGGCTTCGCCGGCCTCTTCCGTGTAGTTGACGCCGCTTTCCTTGGCGGCTGCCCGGATCGCTTCTTCGGCGCGGTCCCAGTTTTCGGTCGAGCCGACGTATTTGTCGCTGTCGGCGTCGCGCAGACCGATTCGGACGCGGTAGTCCATCATGCCGAGCATTTCGAGCACGCTGCGCGTCAGGTTGACGGTGGTCTGCAATTCCTCGGGCAACTGCTCGTTGGTGCAGAACAGGTGGGCGTCGTCCTGCGTGAAGCCGCGGACGCGCGTCATCCCGCTGATCTCGCCGCTTTGTTCGTAGCGATAGACGGTGCCGTATTCAGCCAGCCGCACGGGAAGGTCGCGATAGCTCCGCAGCCGCGACGCGTAAAGCTGAATGTGGTGCGGGCAGTTCATCGGCCGCAGCAAGAAGCCCTGCTCGGTCGAGAGGGCGGCGTAGAGCCCCTCGATGACCTGGTCCATCGAGGAATCCGCGTCGATGCCTTCGAGCTTGCCCCAGATGTTTTCAATCGATTCGATCATCGATCGGACGGTGCCCAGGCTTTCGTCCGGCGTCGCGCCGCCCTTCAGTCGCTGAGCGAGTTGAAGCGTGCTTTGAATCGCCTTGCCGCGGTCGGTCTCGAACATCGCGGGGAACTGCGAGTCTTCGTAGTAGGGATAGTGCCCGCTGCACCGGTAGAGGCCGAGCTGTCCGATCTGCGGCGTATAGACCATGTCGTAGCCGAGCTTGACCATCTCGGCGGTCAGGTGGTTCTGCAACTCGGTGCGGATGATTGCGCCCTTGGGCTGCCACAGGACGAGGCCGCTTCCGACCTGATCGGAGATCGTAAAGAGGTTGAGCTCTTTTCCGATCACGCGGTGGTCGCGCTTCTTGGCTTCTTCGAGCAGTTCGATGTATTCGGTCAGCGACTTCTTCTTGAAGAAGGCTGTGCCGTAGACGCGCTGCAGCGGTTGGTCGTTCACGTCGCCGCGGTAGTGGGATCGAGAGACCTGCTGCACCTTGAAGGCCTTGATGATCCCGGTGTTGGGGATGTGCGGGCCGCGGCAGAGGTCTTCGAAGTTTTCGCCGGGCGCTTCGCCGGTGACGTAGAAGCTCAGGGCGTCGCCTTCGGCGCGCTCGGCGTTGTCTATCTTGTAGCGGTTCTTTTCGTCGGCGAGTTTGGGCATCGCCTCGTCACGCGGCATCTCGTAGCGGCAGAAGGGTCGCTTCTCCTTGACGATGCGCGTCATCTCCGCCTCGATCTGCGGGAAGTCATCCGGCGTGAGCGAGCGGTCCAAGTCGATGTCGTAGTAGAAGCCGTTTTCCAGCGGCGGGCCGTAGACCAGCTTGGTATCGGGAAAGAGCGTGCAGATGGCCTCAGCCATGACGTGGGCACAGCTATGCCGCAGCACGAGGAGGCTGTCGGGGCTATCGTCAGTTGCCGTGAGGATCGTCAGTTCGCAGTCACCCGGGAGGGCGGCGGCGGCATCGACGACGTCGGCTTGGCCGTTGAACGTGACGCTTCCGGCGATCGTGTTCCTGGCGAGCCCGGCTCCGATCGACGCGGCGATGTCCGCGACGGTGGCACCGTCTGCTGCTTCGAGAATGTGGCCGTCCGGCAGCGTGACTTTCAGCACTGGTCTCCGATTCTGCAACGGCGCGCCGACGGCGAGCGCCAGCGCAAACGCGAAAGGCCCGAAGGCTGGCGACGCACGGGACCCGGTCGCCGGTACACGACAAAACTGCCGGCGGTTCCGAGTTCTAACATGTCCCGCGCATCATCAAGCTTCGAGCCGATAAAACGAGCGTCATTCGCAAACTATTGAGCTACGGTCGGACCGCCCCGGCGCGCCGGGACTCCCGACCGCACCCACACTTCAATATATCACATCGGCAAGGTCGGTCAAGCATTTTGGCGAGAATCGCAGGTATCTGCCCGGTCTTTCGAGGGCAGCACTCCGACGCTCCGACCTTCGCCGCAGAGCCGTCGGTCCTAGGTCGACGACGGGAAAACGCCACCGAGCAGGCTGCTGAACAGCGCCGAGAGGATCGCCGTGATGATCGAGGCGATCGATGATAGAAACTCGGTGGACAACAGGAAGCCGTCAATATCCATTACGCGTGCCTTTCAAATGGCGGGGCGACAATGCCGAGGGTCTTCGCCTCGGTACTAAAACTGCGGGCATTATAGAGCCGGCGGGAGCCCTGCCAACCGGGCGTTACACGATCCGACCGCGAGCCACGAGAAGCCTCGCGTCACTTCGCGAGAACCGCTGTGGGCCAGGTCGACGGGTCGATATGCCAGTAAAGGTCGTCTCCGACGGTAAGATATTGCTGTCCCAGTTCAGTATCTTCCAAGATGTAGTAGAGCCCGATGCGCGGGTGCTCGGTCGGATCGAAGCCGTTGAGGCAGGAGGCCGGCACGTGAGCTTCGAGCGAATAGCCTGTTTTGCGGACGCGTGAGGCCACCGTGATCGCGTTCTCGTCAATGGCGGGCGCGTCGTCTCGGGCACGCTGGAGCTTGTTTGTCCCGGCTGCGGCTCGTCTTCCGTCGGCGCCGCCGCCGGTGGGCAGGAAAAAGAACTGCTGGCAGAAGCGCGTGCCCCGTTTTACCGTCCGGGCGTCGCGCATGTCGGTGCAAAGTCTCAGGTTATCCCCTTGCCAGAACCGTGCAGGGTCACAGCGAAGTGGCTTCGTCTTGCCCGATACGCGGCAGGCGACGAATAGGCCTGTTTCGTTCCAACATGCCCAGACTTGACCGAAGTCGGTGGTGCCGTCGATGTCACCCATCCGTGGAAGGAGTTCGGCATCGGTCCAGCCTGTGAGCCGGCCGTCGATCGTCGGGGCTTTGGCGCGGTAGGCGAGCGGCCACTCGAAGGAGAACAGGAAGCGGTTTGGAATCAGTGCGGTCATGCGGTGTTCATCGCCTCCTCGCCGTCGTCGGCGCGGCATTGGCGCCAGACCTGTTTCATTTGCTTGGGGTCGTTCTGCCCGAGCGACTTGACCCAGAACTTGATCCAGTCGCTGGAGGAGAGGCTTCTGATCTCCGGTTCCGAGCCGAGCTTGTCTACCTTCGCGGGCGTGAACACACCGCGTGGAGCGCGCATCTCGACCCGGATGCCGCGTCCGAGGTTCGTGACGATTCGCGCGGCTATCTGCGGCTCGCCCGGAACGGAAAGCTGCACGGCTGTCTGGTGGTTCCATGACACTGTCAAGTCACTTTGCAGCGATTTGAATCGGCCGATCAACGCCATCAGGGCGGTCGACGACCAGCGCGGTGTGTGGCGCACCTTCAACAGCCTTTGTGACAGGTGCCAGTCGCGACCGTCGGTCAGCCACGGTTTGTCCTTCGCGGGGTTGACCTTGCCGGCGTCGAGTTGCTTGAAGTAGGCGGCGGCTGCCGTTTTGAGGAACGACCGCATTGGCGGCTTGGCGACGTCCTTGAAGTCGCGTAGCGCGATGCGCACCGCCTGCCACGCGTTGCCAACGGGTCTTACGCGGGCGCGGCTCCACTGTCCGTAGATCGGCAGATCGGTTCGTTCATCGAGGGTCTTGATCTTCAGTCGCTTGGCCAGATCGAGCGCGGTGAACGTGCCCTGCGGCACACGAAGAGCCAGGTCAAACAGGTCCTTGCCGCCGGTCAGCACGTGGGCGAACCACTGCTTGCTCGGAGCGGCTGTGATCTCGACGCGCGTGCGGTGGTTCCAGTCGGTGGGGGCGAAGTCGCCGAGCGACTCGATCGTCTCGACCAGCCAGACGAGCACGCCGGGGTCCCATTCGACGGGTTTGCCATGGCTGTCGAGGTGGTTCACGGTGTGCCAGCTTTTGCCGTCACGCTGCCAGGGCATCTTCACATCATCGCCCAATTCGATCGGGCGCGGCGTGGCCGGCTCGGCTGTGTGTTCATGGACCTTACGGTGTTCGACGGGGCCGGCTTGAAGGACCGGGCGCAGAGCTTTACCGGTGTGCGATGTGCGCGTGGCTGCGATCCGCTCGGGCGGACCTTCGACGACGATTCGTCCACCCGCTTCGCCGGCTTCGGGGCCGAGGTCGATCACCCAGTCGGCTGTCTTGATCACGTCGAGGTTATGTTCGATGCAGATGCAGGTGTTGCCGAGGTCGACGAGGCGATGGAGGACGCCGAGGAGCTTCTTCAGGTCGTCGAAGTGCAGGCCGGTGGTCGGCTCATCGAGGATGTAGAGGGTCTTGCCGGTTGACGGCCGGCCCAGCTCGGACGCGAGCTTGACGCGCTGCGCCTCGCCGCCGGAGAGGGTGGGGGCGGATTGGCCGAGTTGCACGTACCCGAGTCCGACATCATCGAGGGTGCGCAGCATCCGTTCGAGCTTGGGTACGTTGTCGAACAGGGTGAGCGCCTCGCTGACGCGCATGGCCAGCACATCGGCGATGCTCTTGCCGCGGTATTGCACCTCGAGCGTTTCGGGCACGTATCGCGAGCCCTTGCAGTTGTCGCATTCGACCCACACGTCGGGGAGGAAGTGCATCTCGATGCACTGTTGGCCCATGCCTGTGCAGGCCTCGCAGCGGCCGCCGGGGCGGTTGAAGCTGAAGCGATTGGCTGTGTAGCCTCTGATCTTGGCCGTCGGCAGCTTGGCGTACAGTTCGCGGATAAGGTCGAAGACGCCGGTGTAGGTGGCTGGGTTGCTCGTGGGGCTGTTGCCGATGGGCGACTGGTCTACGTTGATCACCTTGTCGATGTGCTCGACGCCGGTGATCCGGTCGTGCCCGCCGGGCACGGTTCGCGCGCGGTGAATCCGGGCAGCCAGTGCGTTGTAGAGGATGGCTGAGACGAGCGTGCTCTTGCCGCTTCCCGACACGCCTGTGACACAAGTGAAGCGACCGAGCGGGAAGGCTGCGTCCACCTCTTTCAGGTTGTTCTCGCGTGCGCCGTGAACGACTAGCCAGCTAGGCGTTGACGCGTTGGCGTCGGGTTCGTTCTGTTCCGTGTCGAGTTCGATGTCCGCACGCGGCGGGGCGGGCGGCATGGGTCGTCGGTTGGACGGAACCGGAATGGCCTCCTTGTTTGCCAGGTATTTGCCGGTCAGCGACGCCCGCTTCGTTCGGATTCGCTTCGGGCTGGCCTCGGCGGTGATCTCGCCGCCGAAGGAGCCGGCGCCCGGGCCGAAGTCGAGCACGTGGTCGGACGAGTCGATGATCTCGCGGTCGTGCTCGACGAGCAGTAGCGTGTTGCCCAGGTCGCGCAGGCGGTGGAGGGCGGCGATGAGCCGGCCGTTGTCACGCGGGTGCAGGCCGATGGTGGGTTCGTCGAGTACGTAGAGCACGCCGGTGAGTCCCGTGCCGATCTGCGAGGCGAGTTGGATGCGCTGGGCCTCGCCGCCGGAAAGTGTCGAGGCGGTTCGGTGCAGTGTGATGTAATCCAGTCCCACGTCGGTCAGGAAGCGCAGTCGCGAGACGATCTCGTGAAGCAATTCGCCGGCGATTCTCTTCTGTCGCGCGTCGAGATCGAGCGTTTCGAACCATTGCAGCGTCTTGCCGAGTGGCAGTGAGCACACATCGTGCAGCGCGGCGCCGGCGATCCGTACGTTGGCCGGCACCTCCTGAAGGCGACTCCCGCCGCAGCCCTGGCAGGGCACCTCGGTGACCAGGTCTTCGAGGCGTTTGCGGTACTGCCAGCTCATGCGCGTGGCGCGGTCGATCGCGGGGAAGAAGCCGCGCCACTGGAAACGCATGCCTCGCAGTTCCGGGTCGACCTTCTTTACGCCTCGCTTGCCGCGCGGCGCCGCGTCAATCCAGTCGTCCCCGCAACCTTGCAGGAACGCCATGCGGTGGCTCTCGGAGAGCGAGTTCCACGTGGCGTGTGGCGCGAAACCGATATGATCAGCGAGCGCGACCGCGAGCGCGTGTAGTTTCGAGCCCGGCTCGAGCTCTCCCCAGCCCGCGACGGCGCCGTCGAGGATTGAACTCATCGGGTGGATGATGATCGCCGTCGGTGAGGCACCTTGCTGCACACCGAGCCCTTCACAGGCATCACACCAGCCCATGCGGGCGTTGAACGAGAAGTGGTGGGGCGTAAGTTCGTCGTAGCCCCGACCGCATTGGTTGCACGACCGATGCTGCGAGAAGCGGAACTCGGCCGCGCCTTGTCGCGATCGCGTGCCGCGCTTGGTGGTCTTGCGCTTCGGCTCTTGCCCGGCCTTGACATCCTCCTCGACGAGTTGGGCGATCATCACGCCGCCGCCGATCGAGAGCGTCTGTTCGATGCTGTCGGCGATGCGTGAGACCTGCGACTTGCGCACCACCACGCGGTCGACCACGACCTCGACGCTGTGGCGTCGTTTGGCGTCGACGTGCGGTGGGTCGTCGAGCGAATGCACGATGCCGTCGACGCGGACGCGGCGATAGCCGTTCTCTCGCTGTCGCGAGAAGAGATGGTCGAAGGTTTCCTGGCCCGCCGGCTCGATCGGGGCGAGCAGCATGACCTTGCGGCCTTCCTCCAGATCGAGCACCCTTTCCACGATTTCGTCGCTGGTCTGCGCGCCGACCGGGACTTTGCACTTGGGGCAGAAGGGCTGCCCGATGCGTGCCCAGAGCACGCGCATGTAGTCGAAGATCTCCGTGACGGTGCCGACGGTCGAGCGCGGCGATTTGCTCGTGTTCTTCTGTTCGATGCAAATGGCGGGGGAGAGGCCGTGTACGTGGTCGACGCGGGGCGGCTGAAGTTGGCCCAGGAATTGCCGAGCGTATGCGCTGAGCGATTCGACGTAGCGGCGCTGGCCCTCGGCGTAGACGGTGTCGATGGCGAAGCTGCTCTTGCCGCTTCCGCTTGGTCCGGCGCAGACGGTGACCTTGCCGCGAGGCACGTCGACGGTCACGTCCTTGAGGTTGTGCTGCCGTGCGCCGACGACCGTGATCGACTTGCTGCGCGCCGCGCGTGGCTTGCTTTTGCCGTTCTTGCCGCCAACCGGCAATGCGCCTTTCCGGGCGTGGCGTTTCGCCTGCTCAGTAAAGAGTTCCGCCAACGCCATACCGGTGAACGATCGCTTGGACTTGGCGACCGTCTCCGGCGTGCCGGTGGCGATGACGCGTCCGCCGTGGGCACCGCCCTCGGGTCCGACGTCGATGACCCAGTCGGCGGTCTTGACCACATCGAGGTTGTGCTCGATGACGATGACGCTGTTGCCGGCGTCGACGAAGCCGTGGAGCACGGATAGCAGTCTCTTGATGTCGTGGAAGTGCAGGCCGGTGGTGGGTTCATCGAGGATGTAGAGCGTGCGGCCGGTCGACCTCTTGACCAGTTCGCGGGCGAGTTTGATGCGCTGGGCCTCGCCGCCGGACAGCGTTGTGGAGGATTGGCCCAGCTTCATATAATCGAGGCCTACGTCGTGGAGCGTGCGAAGCATGTTGGCGATCTTGGGCACGTGCTCGAAGTGGGTCAGTGCCTCTTGCACGTCCATGTCGAGCACGTCGGCGATGCTCTTGCCTTTGTAGAGCACCTGGAGCGTCTCGCGGTTGAAGCGGCGGGCCTGGCAGACCGGGCAGGTGACCCAGACGTCGGCGAGCAGTTCCATCTCCATGCGGTTACTGCCGTTGCCCTCGCAGGCTTCGCAGCGTCCGCCGTGGCGGGAGGTGTCCACGTTGAAGCTGAAGCGGCCCGGCTTGTAGCCGCGGACCTTCGAGTCGGGCAGCTTGGCGAAGAGGGCGCGGATTTCGTCGAAGACCTTGATGTAGGTGGCTGGGTTGGAGCGTGGGGTTCGCCCGATGGGCGACTGGTCGATGTCGATGACCTTGTCGAGGTTTTCGGCGCCTTCGATGGCGTCGTGATCGCCGGGGCGGACTTTTTCCGCGCCGTTGAGGTCGCGGTTGAGGGTTTCGCGGAGGATGTCGTTGACCAGTGAGCTTTTACCCGAGCCGGAGACGCCGGTGACGCTGACGAAGCGGGCGAGGGGGATTTCGACATCGATGTCGCGCAGGTTGTTCTGCCGTGCGCCGCGCACGGTGAGCCAGGCGACTTGGTCGTCGGGAGTGCCCTCTCCGGGTGGCATGGGCAAACTTGTTTGCCCGTGGGTACGCTTAGGTTTTGAGGAGCTTCTCGCCATCAGTTCACACCCCCCTCCGCTCAGCCACGATCATCGCTTGGGGGCGGTGGGGGTGGCGGGAACGGCCGCGTGGGGTTGACCGGCTGGGGCGGCTTCCCTGGGTCTGGTGTCTGCCGGATTGGCGGGGTCGGGGGCGGTGGCGGGGGAGGTGGCGGCCCGGTTGGCTTTTCGGTCGGTTGTCTTTCAGGCATCTCAAGTCTCCTGGTTCAGTCGTACGGCAGTTCTAGTTCGCTGTACAGCATCCGCTCTGCCTTCATTCTGCGTCTTTGCGAGGGCAGCGTACATTCAAGTGAACGCGCGTGGCGCATTCGTTCGTCCAGCACACGGAATCTCGGAGCAAGAGCCTCCCAAATGGGTTTCGGCGTGTGGATTTCATCCCATAGTTGATTCGTGTCGTGTGAGAGGTCGGCCCACTTCTCATAGAGGGCTTGCGCGCTATTTATCCTGCTCGATGTCAGGAGGATTTCAACAATGACTCCGATGGCTGGAATGGCCACACCTCCTGCGACGAGCACCCAGATGTCGGGCCACCGTGCTGCAAGTGCCACGGCCACGAGCACGATGACGCCGGATGCCAGTTTTCCGACGAGATTCCACCAACGTAAGTTCTTTACCGTCAGCTGATAGTAGAGCGAACTCAAATGAGCCATGAGCTTGAGTTCCCAAGCCTGTTTTCTTAGCAGTGTGGTGTCCAACGGTACTTGCTCCTTCCGACGCCGGGCGATCGCAAAGAGACCGCTCGAAGCGACACCCTGTATCCACTCGCGTTTCGGACCACTGCGCTCGCCCGGAGAGCGCACCCTTGCGTACCGCACCATTGCCCGCGCTACTTCCGCTCGCCGCCTGAGGGCGGCGCCGTGCCGTTGCTGTCGTGCAGTACATCCGGATAGTGCTCCGAAATCAAATCGACTATGCGGTCGATGGTTGTGCCTCGAAGCCATTTCCCTCCATTGCTGCAGGATATCTGAAGTCCTAGGAGCCGCGGGGCGGCACGCCACACCCCGTTGATCACGTCAGATTCGCGCAGCCAAATGCCGCCACCGCTTACGCCGCCGATCGCGGGCGCCTTATGCTCCACACTTGGAGGCCGGGAGAGTGCGTTATCCGGGCACAGAATTTCGATCCGCGATTCCGGATCGAAATCAACGAACATGTCACAGTCCCGAAGACCAAGTTCGGTCCGTTCTCTGTTTGGCCACCGCTCGAAGGGCATTGTCTGGCTGCAGTACGTGAACGCGCTGCAGCAGCGAAACTCAAGGGACGCGCGTGGCGGATACGCTTCTTGGCCGAGTGCAGTTAGATACTCACCGGGGTAACCGATAACGACAACAGGTCGCTCCTCATTGGCATCCAGTGGGCATTGCAGGTGTTCATGCGAAAGGAAGTCGAGTGAAGATGCAATTGCCGTTTTCGCGTCCAGTTCGAGCACCGCAACGTCGCCCGTAGTGTCTCGGTGGCGAGCCTGGAACACCGTGATCTCATGACACAGCGGGGAACGAAGCACGATGCTCAGTTGGTGTCCCGGCTGAGCAACATGTGCGGCCGTCGCCACAAAGAACCGGTGACCGAACCGGATCGCTACGCCGGTGCCGCCCTCCGACGGATCGGTCGAGTCGACCAGGCGCACGGTGTGGGCGTGCGCTCGATCCAGGTGCGAGCGGTCCTTGAGTCTACCGATTTCCTTCCCCGAGTCGCTCATGTTGTCCGTCATCGTGGGTCGTCCCGGTGCTTGCGATACGTCGTCGGTCCAGCCATGGTGTTGACCACGCTCGCTGCACCGGTCAATGTGCCCTCTCCGGGTGGCATGGGCAAACTTGTTTGCCCGTGGGGTCGCGTCATCGTACGTGCTCCACTGGTGGAGCCGCGTCCATCTCCAGGATCACCCCATCAAGCCCGGCATACCAGCGAGCACTCGACCAGGGCCAGTCCGTCGGGCAGTCCGCCAGGCCGCGCCGGACGGGGTCGTTGTGGATGTAATCCACTGCCTGCCAAGCCGTCGGGGCGCGGTCGAAGTTGCGATCGTATCCGCCTCCCTGCTGCCAGAAACGGTGCTCGGCCTTGCCGGTCGGGCGCGTTACCTTCAATCGCTCCAGCCAGGCCGGCGCTGCCTTCCTGAGATACAGCACGGCGCGGCGGGATACCGACTGTTTGACCGATTTGAGCACGGCGCCCGTGTCGTACGCCTCGCGTTGAGGCAGGATCAGTATGTGGGCGTGTTCCGGCATGATCACGTATGCCCAGAGTTCAAAGTCCAGAAGGTGCCGGGCGCGGTCGAGGGCGTCGACGAACCACATCCGCACCCGATCCCGTTCGAGTAATCGCATTCCACGGTGGCAACAAAATGTAAGTTCATGCGCATGCCCCGGCTCGTTGACGCTCTTGCGGAGCTTACGGACTGTTCCGTCTGGCAAGCGCATATGCCTACAACTCCCTCGTTTCCTTTCGCACTCGAGCAAGCCACGGGCAAGCTGCTGCTTGCCCATGCCACCCGCCGGGGCTAACGCTTCCTCTTCGTCGCGGACCGTTTTCCCTTCGTCGACTGTGTCTTCTTCGCGGCTTTCGGCTTCTTCGGCGGTTGTGGCTTCTTTGTCGTCGGCTTCTTCTTCACCGGGCGGCGGGTTGTGGGGATTTCGATCTGTTCGTCGCCGCGGAGGTATTTGCCGGTGATGGAACGTCTTGACGCGGCGATCTTGCGGATGTCGCCGTGGGCGACGATGTGGCCGCCGCGTACGCCGGGGCCGGGTCCGAAGTCGACGATCTCGTCGGCTGCGCGCATGGTCTGTTCGTCGTGCTCGACGACTATGACGGTGTTGCCCATGTCTCGCAGGCGGCAGAGCGAGTCGAGCAGGCGCTGGTTGTCGCGCGCGTGCAGGCCTATGCTGGGTTCGTCGAGGATGTAGAGCACGCCGACTAAGCCCGCGCCGATCTGGCTCGCCAGGCGGATTCGCTGGGACTCGCCGCCGGAGAGCGTCGGTGCGGATCGATCGAGCGCGAGGTAGTCGAGTCCTACATCGCACAGGAACCGCAGCCGCGCCTGGATTTCCTTGAGTGCCTCAGCCGCTATGAACCGTTGCGTGTCGCCGAGCTTGATGCGTTCGAAGAAGTCGGCTGCGTCGCGGATGGCCATGCCGGAAATATCGGTGATCGTCTTGCCGTCGACACGGACCGCCAGTGCCTGAGCCGTGAGCCTGGCCCCGGCGCACTCCGTGCATGTGGCCTTGTGCATGAACTTCTCGTAATAGGCACGCACGAAGTTGGACTTGGCCTTGCGGTGCTTGTCGCGCAACTCCTCGATGACGCCGGCGAAAGTGCCGCCGTGTCGCCAGACGCCGCGGCGCCATCGCCACTCGAAGGTCAGATGCGTGTCGCCGAGGCCGTAGAGCAGCGCGTCGCGGGCTTTCTTCGGTAGCTTGCCCCACGGTGTTTTGAGTTCGAATCCGACGTGCGTGGCGACGGCTCGATAGATGTGTCGACGCCACTTACCGATCCTGGTGCGCATTGGCGCGACCGCCACGTTGAGAAAGGACTTTCGCGGGTCGGGTACGAGCAAGTCGGGGTCGAAGTCGAACGTGGTACCGAGTCCGTGGCAGGTGGCACACATGCCGCTCGGCGAGTTGAAGCTGAAGAGCTGCGGCGACGGCGGCTCGAAGTTGATGTCGCACTCCGGACAGGCGTAGTGGGATGATAGCAGAATGTCACCGCCGCCTTGGCTCGCCGGCGGTTCGACCGTCTGGACGATTAGCGTGCCGTCGCCGAGCTTCAGTGCGTTTTCGACGGCTTCGGCGATCCGCGGCCGGGCGGTTGCCGTGATGGCGAGGCGATCGACTACGATTTCGATATTGTGGCGCACATGGCGGGCAAGCTGCGGCGCATCGGACATCGAGACGACTTCGCCGTCGACGCGGGCACGGGCGTAGCCCTGTCGGATCATGTCCTCGAAGAGGTCGCGGTATTCGCCCTTTTGGCCGCGGACCACGGGGCCGAGGATCAGGACTTTGGCCTTTGCCGGCAGTTCGAGAATGCGGGAGATAATCTGTTCGCGGGTCTGGGCGGAGATGGCGCGCCCGCACCCGGTGCAGTGTTGCCGGCCGACGCGTGCGTAGAGCACGCGGAGGTAATCGTGAATCTGCGTGATCGTGCCGACGGTGCTGCGCGGGTTCCATCCGCTGGTCTTCTGCTGAATCGAGACAGCCGGGCTCAGGCCGGTGATGTGGTCGACATCGGGTTTGGCGAGTTGACCGAGAAACTGGCGGGCGTACGAGCTGAGCGATTCGAGGTAGCGGCGTTGCCCTTCGGCGAAGAGGGTATCGAAGGCGAAGCTGCTCTTGCCGCTGCCCGAGACGCCGGTAAAGCAGATCAGTTTGCCCTGCGGGAGCGTGAGCGACACGTTCTGCAGGTTATGCTCGCGTGCTCCTTTGACGGTGATTCGGCCTGGTTCCATGTGCGCTAACGGTATTTCTTCCCGTGGACCGCGGAGAGGCGCTACTTTAGCGGGGAGCGGGGCGGGTGACAACCGGGCAGCGCGAAGCCGTGCGTGCGGCTGCGGCTAGGGGGTCGCGGGCTTGTCAGCGGCGCCGGGCTTTCCGTTCGTGTTCGGGGTCGGCGCATGGTCTTCGTCCGGCCCGTGTGCGTGGTCATGGATGTGTCTGCCTCCCGGCGTCAGGGATCGCCGAGCAGAATCGAACCCGACGTTCAGCACGCGCCAGTAACCCTTGTCCGTGACGAGGGTGACCTTGAGCACGACGCCGGCGTTGGGGTGTCCGCTGGGGTCGGCGACCGCCATCAGCACGGTTACGGCCTCTACATCGGGCGTGCTGCCCTTGGCGGGCCTGCGGTTCGTGGTTTCGAGCCGCGCCGCAGCCTTGTCCCAATCGGTCTCGAAGTCGCCGACGTAGTGAGCCACGGTAGGCGTCCAGCGGTAGACGACTTCGTAGAGATACTCGTCGCGTGCGAGGCTCGTCCGCTGCTGAGCCTCGAGTTCGTTGGCGGCGCAGATGTCGAAGAGGACATCCAGGGCACGCTGTCGCTCTTCGTCCGTGGACGCGAGGAAGTCGTCGCGCATCGCCCGCAGCAGGACGTAGGTCACGTCGGCGGGGGAGGCCTTTTCGTCCAGCGTCTTGCCGTAGTGGGTGACCGTCTTGAGGACGGGGTGACGGAGCTTGTGGTCTGCCAGGCGGACGTTGCGCTCACATCCGCCGGCTACCACCAGTAGCGCTGCCGCCAGAAGCGCCGACTTCGGATGGGTTTTGAGTGTTTTCATGGCGTCGTGAGTCTACCCGCTGCGGCGCCGGCTGCCAACGTCCGGATCTTGTTGGCGCCGGTTGGCCGGTATAGACTTCGGATCAGGCAGCCCGGCCGCTTCGCGGACCATTCCGCGTGGGCGGCTTGGGGCCTCGCAGGTCGGCTCGCGCGGAACAAGGGCCGTCGCCATCAAGCGGGAGGTCAATCGCCCCATGCCGGAATTCAACGAGAACCTATGGGCTCCGTGGCGGATGCAGTACATCCGCTCGCTGGGCGACGACGTGACGGACGAAGGGTGCTTCCTGTGCCGATACTGGGAAGATCCCGATGCTGACGCGGAGAATCATGTGGTCTGGCGAGGCGAGACGGCGTTCGTCGTCATGAATCGGTTTCCCTATACGAACGGGCACCTGCTGATCTCGCATGCCGGGCACAAGGGCGAGTTGACCGAGCTCGATGACGGCGAGCTGACGGAAATGACGCGGCTGCTTCGAGACGGCGTCAGCATGCTGCGCGAGGCGCTGAATCCCCAGGGGTTCAACGTGGGATACAACATCGGGCGGTGTGCGGGTGCGGGCCTGCCCGGTCATCTTCACGCCCACATCGTGCCGCGGTGGGGCGGCGATACGAATTTCATGGCCGTCCTCGGCGACGCCCGCGTGGTTCCGGACGCGCTCGACACGTTGTATGGGCAACTGGTCGAGATCGCGCGGGCGTCGGGGTTGCGGTCGTAGAGCGATGTCGGGTCCGGAAGGCGGGTAGCCCATGTCCCATCCAAGCGAAGGCCATCTGGCGCCGTATGCCATCGTGTCCGACGATTCGTCGGGCCGACATCATCTCGAGCCCGAGGATCCGCTGCGAAGCACGTACGAACTGGACCGCCACCGCATTATCGAGTCGGCCGCTTTTCGTCGGCTCGAGGGCAAGACACAGGTCTTCTCGCCGAGTGACAATGACCACTTTCGCACGAGGCTGACGCACACGCTCGAGGTCGCCCAGGTCGCGCGTACGCTCGCCGTCGGGCTCGGTGCGAACGAGCTCTTGGCTGAGGCGATTACACTGGCTCACGACCTGGGTCATCCGCCGTTCGGCCATGCTGGTGAGCGGGCCTTGGCGGGCGCCATGGCGGATAGCGGCGGGTTCAACCACAACGGGCATTCGCTCAGGATCGTGGAGTATCTGGAGCATCCGATTCCGGCGTTTCGCGGGCTGAACCTCAGCATCGAAACGCTGGACGGCCTCGCGACGCACGAGACTATCTACGATCGCCCTCTGACAGGCGGCGAAGACACGGGGGAGAGGGCGTCGGCCTTCCCGTCGATCGAGTCTCGTATCGCGTCGATTTCAGATCGTATCGCGTATGACTGCCACGATCTCGAAGACGCGATTGGTGCGGGCTTTGTCGACTTGGAATCGCTAGGCGATGTGAGGCTCTGGGCCCAGGCAGTGGAGTCAGCCAAGAGTGCGGCGGCTGCTTCGAACATATTCGCGATTCGGCGCGTCGTGCTGGACGCGATCCTCAATGCGCTCCTGACCGACGTGATCTTTACGTCACAGGAGCTGCTTATCGGCATCGAGTCGCCACAGCAGGCCCGCGCTTCCGCATCGCCGCTAGTCGCGTTGTCGCCCGACATGGACGGGCGGCTTCGTGAGATGGAGCGGTTTCTCGTCGAGCACGTCTATTGCCAGCCGGCGATCGCAAAGGGTGACGAGCAGGGCCGGCATACGGTGCTGCGTCTGTTCGAAGCCTATCGCGCAGAGCCGGAGCGGCTTCCCGATCGCTATGCCGCGCGGGTCGACGAGCAGAGCGTCGATCGCGTGGTCTGTGACTACATTGCCGGCATGACGGATGCGTTCTGTCAGGCGATGTATGGGAGCCTGCACCGCACTGATTCCGCCTCGTGCCTGAACCGGTCGACCTTCGGGATCGAGCCATGTTAGCGCGATACAGGATGGTCAGGGGCAAGCGGCCGCCGTCGGATCCGCTGCCTGACGGCATTCGGCAGGATGCGCGGTGGCGCACCAGGCACGTGCTGCGGCCCGACGAAGACACGGTGAAGGAGCTCCTCGATTCGCTCGATGACCGCACATGGAGCAAGTTCACTCGTGTCTACCCCAAGCTCCTCGAGAAGCGATTCCGCGAAGAGCGGGCGTCTTTCGATGAACTGGCGAAGCTGGCCACGGAGCACGACGTGTTCATCGGGTGCAGTTGCCCGACGAAGTCGAATCCGAGAGTCGATCACTGTCACACGTTCCTTGCCCTCGGATTCATGAAGGGCAAGTACCCCGACCTGCACGTCGAGTATCCCCGGCAGGACTGAGGAACTCCCGGATCAGACGCCGACCGGACTGTACGGTGAGCGGTCGCGCCTATAATGTGGCGATATGACCGAGCAGCCGCAGGCCATTTCGACACCACCCAAAGCCACCCTCGACGCCGTTGACGAGTCCGTTCCGATCCCCCGCCGGTATTGGTGGCTCAAGCGCGTGCTTGTCGTCATCGGCGGGTTGATCCTCGGGTTGGCGATGTTGCGGCTGTGGTGGGGGTGGTACGCCCACCGACAATTCGAGGCGGAAGTGGCGAAGATCGAGGCCGCGGGCGAGCCGATCCGGGGAAAGGACTTCGACACACCCTACGTGCCCGAGGCTGAGAACGCCATTCGGTTCCTCGAAGATGCGGCTGCGGCGCTCGATCTGAGCGAAGACGACACGCAGCTTCTGAGATCGCTGGAGCGTGGCGACGTGTCGTTCGAATCGGTGGCGGATCAGGTAGCCGTTATCGTTGGCCGGAACGCGAAGTCTTTGCGATTAGCCCGGGAAGCGCGATCACACGACCGTATCGACTGGGGCATGCGTTTCACCGACGCTGACGACTTCTGGAACATGATGCTGCCCGGGTATGGTGCCTTAGCCCCGGTCGTGTACCTGCTTTGCGGCACTGCCCAACTAGAGCATGTGGCCGGCAACGATCGTGAAGCGATTACGCATCTGCGCGATGCACTCACGCTGTCGGAAGCCGCCGGCGATCGGGTCTTTCCGATGTATCAGAACATCGCCGGCCATTACATGTGGGCGACTGCGAGGCGGGTCGAAGAGATGTCGGCGACGCTGTCGATCGCGGGAGCGCCCGGCTCGAGCACGGATGCGCGCGCGTGTGATCGACGGAGCATCGATGAGTTGATCCTCGAGTTGCTCGATGTGTCGACGGCGGAGCGCGGGCTCCTTCGCGGGCTCAAGTTCGAGCGCATGTCCTACATCGCAGCCGTTCGGAGAGTGTCACGCGGTGAGATGACTACCTTCTCACTGCGCGTGTTCGGGGGTGCCTCGACTCCGACGCTCAGCGATCGCGCCCTTTCGTTCCCCCTGTTGCCATTGGTCGAACTGGATGGTGTGCGGCTGGTTCGTTACGGAACCGGCAACGTCGAGGCCGCGAGGCAGGAGTCATATCCGCAGGCGGCGGCGCTGTTTCCACCCGCCATCGGGCGCAGGGGCGGTCTTGATAGAACCACGAAGCCACTCAGCCCGGACCTGACCGGGTCGTTTGTCTGGCTGATCCGGTGGCACCATGAGTGCGTGGCGTTTCGCCGCATGGCGGCGATCGCGCTGGCCATTCGGCTGTACGTCGTGGACCACGGCGTGCGGCCGGCGACCCTCGATGAACTCGTGCCGGCGTATTTGGCGGAGGTGCCTGCCGACCCGATGGCGTTTCCTCCGAAGCCGATCGGATATCGACCAGACGCGAGCCCGCCGGTGCTCTACTCCATCGGCAGTGATGGAGTCGACGACGGTGGCACGTTCAGGTTGACGGAGCACAACACCGTTCGGAGCGACAAGCTCGACCTGGTCTTCTTCCTCGACGAGGGCCGTCCGACCTCCAGCCGCTAGCGGTGCTCCCCAACTCCTGTGGCGGAGGTCTCTTTCGTCGCCCCTTGCCAAGGGAGGAAGGAGGCGGTCTGGCTTTCACATGAAATCAAAAACGGCCCGGGCGCTAATGTACTGGGTCGCGAGACCTGCGACGCATGTGCTCCGAGCCGCGACCGTACGGGAGCGGATTTCCGCGAACCCGACAACCTCCGCTCCCTGACCAACGAATTGCATGAGCGTCGGCAAGACAGCGAAACCGCAGCCCCGCCTTTCCGCCGGAAAACCGAAAGCCCGCGGCCGTCGCAGCGCCCACGGTAATCGACGGAGCCCCGTCAGGGGCGAAAGAACGTAGCCCACGGCGTGAGCCGTGGGATTGGGCATCAGGCTCCCGCATCAAGCCCCATAGGGGCGACACAGGGGCGCCGAGCCGTCGTTCCGGTCGGATGTGCCGCCCCTGCCGGGGCTGGGGCACGGTGCGCCGTTGCCTACCCACGGCTCACGCCGTGGGCTACCACCGTATCGCCCCGATGGGGCTCGGCCGATCGCATTCCGCGTCCATCAGCGGACGCGCAGTGTACCGTCCGGCCAGCCCAACAAAGTTCATGCAACACGTTGTGACGGTCGCGGCTCGGCATGTCGCATTGACGGCGCGGCCTTGCGCTAGCTAACGAAGACACTCGCGACCATCACGCGAGGGTGGCGGCGATCACTGCGACGAACCAGACAGCCGCCGGCGGTCCGAGGAGGATCAGGAAGAAAGATGCGACCCAAAGCACCGGCACGCCGAGGCCGACCGCGAGGCGTCGTCGCCCGTGCTGCGGAAGCAGACGCCGCATGAGATGGACCAAGTCGAGCCACCATGCGATCGCCTGGCCCAGCGGTGCCAGCACGCCGAAGAGAATGAGCCCCATGCCGAGCATCGAATCGCCGAGGGCTAGGCCGACCGCCCACGCCGCAATCGGCAGGGCGGTCACCGCCAGGGCTCCGCAGGCGTAGTAGCTCAGCGCGATGGCTCGGTTCTGTAATCGGGTTGGAATCGACGTCGGGTGGAAGAAGTAGCTCGGTACACCCGTGCCGGCCGCCAGGAATAGTAGCACGCACGCATGCATGACCGCCATCGGCCAAACCTGCCAATAGGCTGCATCGAGCAGGAGGTCGTCAAACGGTCTTCTCGGTGCGAAGAAGTAGGTCGCGATGGTGGCCAGCAGGATGGGGATGTAGACGTGCAGGATCGTGACCCATCTAAAGCGCTGGCAGTCGTCGAAGTCGACGGGTCGCGCCATCTCGTCACAGAAGCGACCCTGGCGGAACATGACCAGGTAGACCGTCTTCCAATAGGCGCGGAAGCGGCCGATCTCGTGGCGGTAGACCCATGGGATGCCCGAGGCGGCTGCCCGGATGGTGTCGAGCGAGCCGCCGCACTCCGGGCAGCGGTCGCTGGTGAGGCCGCGGAGGTTGTAGCCGCAGTCCTGACAGAAGATGTCCTGGGCTATGGCGTCGGACCGTGGAGCGGGGGCGGTTGCTGGTGCCGCTGTGGACGTATCCCGTCCGGCGGGCGGTGCGGCGCCCGTGGTTGTGTCGGTCGTTGTGTTGTCGGCTCTGTCGACCATGGGCTGTCCCGTGATACATATAACGACGGGCGGCGCCGCCGTCTGCTATTATGCCGACCTGTCGAACGAGTGACCAGAAACACACGTCTGCCCGCGTTTCCGACTGATGGTGCCGCTGGCTGGACTGGAGTTGACCACGCCTATAATGGGGTGTGATGCCCGTATCGGAACAATCCGCTTCCGCGTTTCCAGATCGCAGTCCGGACGTTGACCGCGACACGATTGACGAGTCCAAACCCATTCCTGCGCGGTATTGGTGGCTCAAGCGTGCGTTTTCGACCCTCGGTGGTTCAGTGCTGGCACTTGTGCTCTTGCGGCTTGGTTTGGGTTGGTATTCGCACTGGCAGTTCGAAGCGGAGGTTGCCAAGCTCGCAGCCGCGAGTGGCTCCGTATGGCCGAGCGAAGAGGATTCGGGTCGGCTTCTGGAAGCGGGCGGACTCGTGGTGCTGTTGGACAATGCGGCCGCGGCAGCGAACCTGACGAATGCGGATAACGACGTACTGTGGGGCCTGGAGACGGGGGGCCTGACACCCGAAGCAGCCGAGCCGGAACTCGGTGCGCTCGTTCAGCGCAACTCGGAAGCTCTCCGTCTGGCCCGAGCGGCAGCGAAGCGCGATTGGCTGAGAAGTACAGAGCGCGCCGTGTATCCTGATGACGACTTGGGTCCAGGTTGGTTCGCCGCGACCCTATCCGTACTCTACTACCTGCTGCCGGCTGCGGCAGCGCATGAGCACGGTGTGGGCAACGACCGCGAGGCGGTCGAAATCATGCGCGACGTTCTCAGGCTGACGGACAGTCTGGAGGTTCTGCCGTCCGAGTATGCCCTTTACTCGTCCTATCAATCGCGGGGAGCGATGCTGCTTCGCATGGAGAGCCAGGTGGCGACACTTGCGATTTCGAACGGTGGCGTGGCGCGCGGTTCATCCGCTTCTCCGGATCAACTTGCCGCGTTGATCGAGGACTTGGCCGATCGGACTCATGCCGAGCGGGCATGGCTACGCCAGACCGTCTTTACCGTCTTCCAGCGCGGTCGCTTGGTCCGCAGGCTGACGCGCGGCGAGATTGTTTCCCCCGGTTTCCTCGTCCCGGTCGGTGTGCCGACGACATGGGATCGGCTCATGGGTATTGCTTTATCGCCGATGATCGAAACGGACGGCGTGCGGCAGCTGCGGTCGCTCGGAAGCTACGTGGAAGCCGCGCGAGAAGGGACGTTCCCCCAAGCGATGGCGCTTTGTCCGAGTCGGCGCGACGCTGTGGAGGAGCTTGGCGTCTGGGCGCTTATGGGCTACGAGCTACCCGCATTTTCTTCGGAAGACCGTTTCGTAACGCACTTCACACGCTTGGCATTCCGCCGGATGGCGGCGATCGCGCTGGCTGTTCGGTGGTACGAGGTCGATCACGGACGGCGTCCGGACAGGCTTGACGAGTTGGTGCCTCGCTACCTCAGGGATATACCGCTCGATCCATTTACGTTCCCCGAGCAGTCCATCGGTTATCGCCCGCGCGCTACCCCGCCGGTGCTGTATTCCGTGGGTGAGGATGGCGTTGACGACAACGGGAGCTTCGTCGTGTATGAACGGTTTTACGTGGGCACAGCGCCGGACATCGTCTTCTTCCTGGACGGCGACCGCCTCGATCAGCGCGGCGGCATCGGCGGAGGCGGATCAGACGACTAGGTAGACGATCAGCGCGATGCCAGCGGTGAAGACGAGCAGAAGGGCGGACACGAGTAGCGCCGAGATGATCCACAGAAGAGGAATGCCGAGCGCCACGGCAAGCTGACTCCGGCGCCGGCCGGGCATGACGCGTCCAGCGAGGCGCAGCAAGTTCGACCACCACGCGAGAATCGGTAGTGGGGTAACGAATGCGCCGAACATCACGAGCCCTATTCCCAAGGTGTGGTGAGTGCTCAGCATGAGCCCGGCACCCAGTGCGAGGATCGGCAGGGCGAGGACTGCCAGCGGCGCACATGCATAGTAGCTCAGCGCGATCGCACGGTTCTGCAGCACAACGGGAATGGACTTCGGATGAAAGAGATAGCTCGGTGCGCCGGTCGCAGCCAGAAGATAGAGTAGCAGCCAGACGTGGATGACCATCACCGGCCAAACGCCCCAGTAGGCCTCGTCGAAGATACGATCACGGAAGGGCTTCGTAGGGGCGGCAAGGAACATGGCGATCAAGATCGAGACGTAGACGTGCAGGATCGTGACCCAGCGGAAGCGCTGGCAGTCCTTGAAGTTGATGGGGCGAGCCATCTCCTCGCAGAAGCTACGACGGCGAGACATGGCCAGGGAGACCGTCTTCCAGTAGGCGCGGAAGCGGCCGATCTCGTGGCGGTAGACCCAGGGGATGACCGACGCGGCTGCCCGGATGGTGTCGAGCGAGCCACCGCACTCCGGGCAGCGGTCGCTGGTGAGGCCGCGGAGGTTGTAGCCGCAGTCCTGACAGAAGATGTCCTGGCCTATTGCCTCGGCGGCAGGCGGCGCGGTGGTGGGGCGAGCCTCGTCTGCGGACGTTGGTGGGTTCGTTGGTTGGTTTCTCATAGGGCACGCCGTCCCGACAAGAGACTATAGCCGAACGTGGGGCTGACTATCCAGCCGTCGACGCGTGGGACTTAGGTCAAGTCAGGAAGGTCGGGTGGACTGCCGGGTGCGATCGCCGGCGTTCCGCACTTCCCCGTGAAACCCGCGGACCGTTCTGCTATGCTACCGGAGGTGGCGGCTGGAGGAACGGTAAGAGCACTGGCTGTTCGGTCTCATGCGTGATCCACTGCACAACGAAAATGTCGACGAGAGCACATCGGATACCCTGATCGGGCAGATTCTGAACGACTTTCTCGACCGTCGCAGCCGCGGGACGGCCGAGAGCGTGTCCGAGTTGCTGGCTGCGCATCCGGAGTGTGCTGAGCAGCTTCGCGACGCGTTGGAGACGGTTGCCGAGGTCACGCCGCCGTGTGCAGCCGTCAGCGAGCTTGTCAAACAGGGGAGGCTGAGCCAGCCTTCGGATGCCGCGTATCTTGCCGATCTCGGTCCATATCGGATCACCGGCAGCATTGGCCGCGGTGGCATGGGGATCGTGCTCAGTGCGTACGAGCCCGCGTTGGAACGCTCGGTGGCGCTCAAGATCCTCCGTCCCGAGCTGGCTGAGGACGAGGCGGCGCTTCATCGCTTCGCTCGCGAGGCGAAGGCTGCTGCTGCGTTGCGGAATCCCCATATCGTTACCGTGTATGGCGTGGGTGAGGCGTGCGGCACGCGGTACATGGCGATGGAGCACGTGGACGGGCCGTCGCTTGCCGACGTGATTCGCGATGGTGGGCCGCTGCCGACTGATACGGTTCGTGCGGTCTTTGATCAATTGATGTCGGGGCTGGCGGCCGCCCATGACGCGGGTCTGGTCCACCGCGACATCAAGCCGTCGAACATCCTGCTCGACGGGCCGGAGGGGTTGGTCAAGATCACGGACTTCGGCCTTGCTCGCATGGTCTCATCGCAGACGCGGATGACGCTGCCCAAGTCGGTCCTCGGCACGCCGGAGTACATGAGCCCGGAGCAGGCCCGCGGCGACGAGGACATCGATCATCGCACCGATTTGTACTCGGCCGGTGTGGTGCTCTACGAGATGTTGACTGGCCGCACGCCGTTCAAGGCTGATACGCCGTCGGCTGTGATCCATCAGATTCTGCACGATGAGCCGTGTGATCCGCGAGGGCTGTGCGATGGTGTTGATTCAGGGCTGGCGGGACTGGCCTTGCAGTTGATGGGGAAGGAGCGAGAGAGGCGGGCGGGCTCATCGGCGTGTTCGCACGTCGCGGTCGGTTGTGCTGCGCCTGTCAAAAGGCGCATGGGGCCAGCACGCCGCGTCCCGGTTACGTGTGCTGGCGTCGCAGGCATAGCCCTGCTCGCACTCTTCCTTTCCGTTTGGCTGGGAGGGAGGCGGATCATCCTCGACGTGCAGCGCGCGCACGATGGTAGCGGGGACCTATTGAAAGTGCTTTACGCCGACGGTGAGGAGGTACCCTTCGATCCATTTCCAGACGAGGACGCCATTGTCACTAGCTGCTTGCCGATCGATCGCGACGGAGGGGGTGCGGATAGCTTCGTGATCGGCACCGCACAGGCGGTCGACAAGGAGTGTGTGTTCGTTTTCGGTTCGGATCTCGAGCACGTCAAGTCGTTCGATCTGTCGGCCTATGCCCCTGGGGGCGAAGAGACGCTGCGCCGTTGGCCGGACACGACCTCGTCCTACTACTGGGCATGCGCCACGCTCTTGGTAGACGACCTTGACGGTGAACCTGGTGACGAGATCGTAGCGGTAGCTGAGGATTTCTCATACGCAGCGCGCGTGACCGTGATTGATCCACGCGCACTGCAGGTCCGCTCGACGTTCTGGCACATCGGGCGTATCGCGGGGCTGATCATTGCGGGTGACTACTTCGATGACGGTCACGCCGCGATCGTTGCCTGGGGGATCAACAATAAGCTCGATGGCTTCAAAGAGAAGGACGCGAACGACAAACGCCCGCGCACACGCTACCCGATGGTTGACGTCGTGATGGTGCTTGACCCCCTGAACATGGCCGGAGTAAGCCCCCCGCGCACCGAACGGTTCTCCGACCTCTCCGGCGCGCTTCCCCGCGCGTATGCGTACATGGATGCTGCCACGAGCACAAACGCAGGTCACTTCCTACCGGAAGGAGAAAGTCGGGAACGCATACCTCGTCCCGAAGAAACTGCCGGCATCTGGAACGTTCGGATTGCCAATGAGCCACTGGTAGACGGCACGGGGCCACGTTTCCTGGTCGGGGCTCGTCATACGGGGGCGGTGGCCGGGGCGACATTGACAGTGGATCGCGCGTTGAGGCTTCTGAAAGTGGAACGCAACGACGCAGATCCGTATTACAGAACCGATGAGGAGTGGTTTGAACGCTGGAAGCTGCTCATACAGGATGGGCGATACGTCGATGACGCCGAGTCCGAATAGCCGTCTGCGTTAGAACCGCCGCGCCCGGCCGTTTGGGCCGAGCGCAGCGATTAGTGTCGATTCCTCGACGTGGTCCGTGCGCTGCTACCCCTCGCACTCATCCGGGATTCCGTTGCCGTCCACATCGGATGATGTCCCGTCGGTTACGTCGCAATCGTCGGGCGTACCGTTCCCGTTGCAGTCGCACCCGACGCTTTCCTGGACAAGCATGTTATCCACCCGAGCCGGGCCGCCACCTTCCTTTCCCGTGTACAGGATCGCGGCCTGCCGATTGAAGGACGTGTCGATTGGGTTCGTCGAAGTCCACAGGCGGACGAAGTCTGCGTCGCTCGGTTTCTTGACGTAGAACTCCACACGGTGATCTGGCCGAATCACAATTCGACCCCGGTTCCAAGCGTTCGGCGTGTATGTTTCCGGGATGAAGCTGGTTCCCTCTTCGCTGGGTAATCCCATGTTGATTCCCACGTTCAGCGCGTTGTCGACGCACCCCTTGTTGAACCACATGAAGACGAGCCAGGGCGCTCCATCGTAGAGATACGGCTCGGAGGTTTGCACAAGGCCCATCATGGCGCCGGTAAAGTGGCAACCGCTTCCGTCTAGCCAGAAGTCGCTTTCCATCACGAGCCCGCACGAGAAGTCGGGAAGGTACTGAGTGTTGAACAAGTGCGACGTAGTACCGACGCCGCCGCCCGTACCGCCGACGTTGACCGACGGAGCGGGGTTGCCTTCCTTCTCGTTGATCGACGCACAGACCGAGGCATCGCAGGCGATGGCCCACTCGTCACTAGGCAAGGACGGAATCCCCTCCCAACTCTCGACCAGGGCATCGGTGGTTCCCGAACACTCATCCGGAAGGCCGTCGCCGTTGCAATCCTGCGACGTGCCCGTGGCGATGTCCATGTCATCGGAGACGCCGTTTCCGTTGCAGTCGGGGTACGGCTGCTGCGGGAGTGGTCCGGTCAGGTTGTTCTGCAGGATGGCGTAGTCCCTCAAGTCTGCATCGCAATCCAGGTTTACGTCGCCAAGCGGCCGGCCTCCTTCGTCGACCTCTGTACCTGGCGGTGTGTAATCGCACACATCGGGTTCGTTGCCGACACCGTCGTTGTCGATGTCGCTGTCGCAGTCGTCGATCTCACCATCTCCGTCGAAGTCCTGCTCGCACTCGTCCGGCACACCGTTCGTGTTGCAGTCGGAACTTGTGCCGTCGGCAATGTCATTCGAATCGATGACGCTGTTGGCGTTGCAGTCGATGGAACTCCCGAGCGTTTTGACGTACAGCTCTCTGGCCGCTCCGTCGTCCTTGATGTACATCAGGACGGTGCCGTCAGGCGAAAGCGCCGGGACATAGTCCGTGGCGCCGGCGTCCGTGGTGACGACAGCGCGGGCTGATCCGTCCGCGGTCACCGCGTGGATGTTGTAGCTCCCCAGCTCGTTTGATGCGTAGAACAACCACGCCGAGTCAGGCGTCCAGACCTCACGAGGCCGCGGGAGAATACGGTCGAGGGAGTTCAGCCTTCCGAAGCAGTTATCGCCGACGTTCGCAACTACGATGGCATCACAGCCGAGTGCGTCGCCAACCTTCAACACGCGTGCCCCGGCAGACCCGTCCGAGTACACCAACCTGCTGCCATTGGGCGAGACAACGTACTCGATCAGGTTGCCGAGCGGGTTGCCCGTCACACACGTCGTGATGTCGCTCGTCGTGCAGGTGATGTCATCGGTGTAGATCGTGTGTGGCAAGTCATGATCGCTCGCGGTGGCATAGTAGACCGTTCCGTCGCTGCCGAGGGAGAAGTCGTCAGTGTGGCCCCCACCAGGGTTGATCTCGCACTGAGTGCCGCTGCCATCTGTGGGGGCAGCGAAGACGTCATACCAGCCGCTCGATCCGTTGTCGGCGGTAAACACCATTTCGGCTCCGTCGGCGGTCACATCGACGAAGCCAAGCGGGTAACGGCGCGCGACGTCGTTGAAGGTCAGTCGCTCCAGGCCGGAGCCATCGGGCTGAATGACGTAGATTTCCCGAACCGCGCCGCTTCGGAAGTAGATGCCGTTGACGGCCCACGCCAGGCCGCGCGTGGGCAAGATCGCATCGGTTTCTGGAATGAGAAGCGTCTGGTTACTACCGTCGGCGTCAACGACGTACAGATTGAAGATGTAGTCGCCGTTAGTGTCACTCAGGTATGCCAAGCGCGTGCCATCGGGCGACCAAGCGGCTTGATACGCCCGTTCCAGGGGATCGGAGACCAGCGTGTCGCCGGCCGCGTGATTGCCTACCACGCCGATCAGCGAAGCTGTCGCCAGTCCGAGCAGCAGCGTGTGCCTACGTGCGTACGATTTGTTCAGATTCATGTGGAGTTCCTCCAAACCAAGAGTTTCCAGATGGCCTCGCTCGGCTACGCCGCCGAGCCTCGTGCGGCCACAGCGTGAACTACCTCACGGGGTTCGCGTTCTTGTTAGCTTTCGCACTCGTTCGGGATTCCGTTGCCGTCCGCGTCGGATGATGTGCCGTTGGTCGCGATGGGCGAGAGATCGTCTTCGGTCGCCCCGGCGAGCAGATTCGCGCTGAGCAGAAGAACAGTCGCCACAACGAGGCTCGGAACATACATCTTCGGCTTCATTTCGTTTCTCCAACGATGATCGGCGCGGGTCGAGCCGCCGGGCGGTCGGCCGTGCCGTGATTGCGTGTCCGCGTGCGGCCCCTAACGGTGGGGCGGTGCCGGACGACGCTGGTGTCCGAGTTGCAAACACCAAGCAGGTTCAGAGCGAGCGCGAAAAAACGGAAGTTTCTAAGAAGTCGGAGCGTGTGACGCGGCGCGTATTGGCCGCAGCCTGGGACAATCTCAGGTGAGCGGCAGGTCTCGTTCCTCGACATGAAGGTATATGAAGACGGGGCGTCCTTGTACTCCGTTGGCTATCCTGTTGGTGCGATACCCAACAGCCCAACGGCAAGGAGGCCCCGATGGAACGAAAGCACTTTATCGGTTTGGATGTGCATTGCCAAGAG
>JAJDDX010000458.1 GCA_029260055.1 Phycisphaerae bacterium | reverse complement strand
AAGAAGTCGACCTGAGCGCACTCACCCGGCTGATACACCAGCGGAACAAAGGTCTCGGATGAAAGCCTACGCTGCTCGCGCAGGTAGTCCTGAACGACGGTCAGGCCGGTCTCAAAGCCCTCGCTGCGCAGCTCGCGGTGGAGGCGGGCGGCGGTGATCCGTTGTTTGGCGGTCGTGCGGTGGCGCCAATCCTCGAGCAATTCAGCTAGGCGCGGCGCGACGTTCTCGTGCACCGGCCGCGCACGCGAGCCCGTCGGTTTGCGTCGCGGTTCGCTGAGACTCAGGTACTTGCGCACCGTATTTCGGCTGACTCCCATCTCACGGGCCACCCGCCGAATGCCTAGCCCCTCGACTAGAACCTTGTGTCGTATTACATGGACTTGATCCATCCTCAGCACCTCGTGTTACCTCCGATTCCAGGAAATTTGGTCGTTTCCCGGTACCGGTAGCAGAGGGCTGGGGGTGGGTCAGTTTTTCGGCGTTGGGTGGGTCAATTATTTAGCGTTGCCAACAGGTTCGTCACCGGCCACGATAGGATAGCTTCCGTCCCTGCCCTTGATCCGTAACTTGACTTGTTTCGATGCCTTACGGCTTCGATCCTGAATCATCAGCTTGTAAATTCCGTTGTTAGTCGCCGGTCTGTTCTCGTCTCGGTAGATGTACTTCTGGGCCGGACCGTTCAGAGGCTTCACACTCCAACCGCGAATGCCGTCGTACACACCGCCAGGAATGGCAACATCAACACGGCCGGTGCGGTCCTGTGCCTCGACCACTACTCGCACGCCATCGACCAGGGGATCTAAATTCGAAAAGTAAGCGGGTGGTTCGAGTGAGAACTCACCGTGGATCTCCAATTGATCGTTGCCTGTGACACTGTCGCTGTTGATCTTCTTGAACCTAACCCTAGGCTTGATGCTGAGGTTGGCCTGACCGCCAACGTTGAGGCACGGATCATCGAGGCCACAAAGAGTGTCTTCGTCTAGGTCTACGCAGAGTGATCGCGCAAATATTCCATCGCCATCTCCGTCCGCCGACTCATGCTGCCACGCTACTAGGAAACGCCCATCATCCCCGAGCACACCCGCGGGATTCCTGCGAGCCAGAGAAGAACTCGGGATCGCCATCGAACTCACACGAAACGGCGCGAACGGGATTATCTTACCGTTGCGTGTACGAACCCGCCCGTATACCTCGGGCGTCAATACGTGATCGTCCCACGTGACGAGGACATCGCCTGGGCCGTTCATGTAGACGTTCGGCGGTGACAGGTAGTAACCAAAGGCTTGGTGATCGACGACAATTATTCTTGCCGGCAGGAATAGTTGACGTTGATCAGGCTTGGTCCATGTTAGGAGCTACGTTGTTGATGCCTTTGGGCACCCCACGTGCGTCGAACGTGCGAATGACTACGTTCGGATGTGTCCAGTACGCGTCCATGCCCTCACTGAGCCATACGACTACAAAGCTCCCGTCCCGTGAGGAACTCGCGACCACGGGATGAACCTGGGCGTACTCGGTATAGGTGTTAACGCGGAACTCACCTCCCATTCTGACATCGTGCTGGGAGAACCGCTGGGCGTATATCCCTAAATCCGAGTTGCCGAGGTAGCTGATGCCGGTGCCGCCGTCCTGGTGGCTCTCCCACACGACGACGAACCCACCATCGGGCTGGCAGGCGACATCAGTTCGTCCCTGGCTTCCCGTCGTATAGCTGTTGACCAAGAATGCAGAACCGTTGGGATTGCCAAGATTGTCGAATCGCTGAGCAAACACACCCGAACCGGAGCCGTCGCTGGCCGAGGATAGTCGAACTATTGTGTCACCAGCATCGCAACAAACACTGGGCGGATCGCTGGGACAGGAACTCGGCGTGGCGCTTGCAAGGAACTCGGTCCCCACTGGTATGCCGTTAGCGGTGTACCGTTGACCGAACGTACCTTGGCCGCCGCTTCCTAAACCATCCCACACGACGATAAATTCATCCGCTTCTTGAATTAGCCTAGGCAACGTTTGATTACCGGTCGTGTAAGCGTTGACTTGGAAGTCAGAGTTTAGCGGCGTTATTACCTGCGCAACGGTTAGAAAAGGGATGCCCAGAATAAAGAGCGAAACAGCTCCAATGGTACTCGCCGCTATCCGCAGTCGGTAAGGCCAATGACGCCGATAGTTCATTTCAGTCCTAGCCTCCCTTCGGATGTGCCGCAACACGGCAGGTTCAACGGCGATGTCCTTACGCCTCGCAAATTCTTCAACGGGGATCATCCCCTCTGGAATTCGGTTAGTGCTCATGCGTTACCCTTTGTTGTCGCTGACAATTTCTCCCAATTTCACGGACCGCAGACAGCCTACTGTCTCGCCTTCGCCTTAAATGCAGTGCCCGTGTTCTTGGTTACGTCGGCGATTCCGAAATGCGACTCCCAGCAAGTGCCAACGCTCGACACGAGAAACACCGAAACCTTCGGCTCGACATCGAAATACTGAAACGGACTGACTGGGTTAGGTAGCGGCACCATGTCACCTTTTCCCCGCAACTCCGCAGCGGAGCGGCCTGATATACCTGTTTTCAGCTTTATCTTATCGACTCCCTCGACGGCTCTGCTCTTATCTTTGTAATTCCAACCGTTCGGGTCTCTATCCGTCCACGCCTCTCCGCCAAGTTGAGGGTTGATATTAGAGACAAGAGTATCGACCGAACCGGCAGAGTCGTAGATGCACAACGAATAGCGTGTCGTACTGTCCGGCGCTCCTAGTGAGACTTGGTCGAAGGTCTGGCCACGACGCCATTTCCATTGAATACGGTTTCGAGTGGGATCGGCTCTGTTACGAACGTCGAGGTGCGAGTTCTCGGAACTCAGGCAGACAAGAGTCGAAGGATCTATGGCCGTATGCAAGCAGCCGCTCACTGGCTCGCAGGTATCAACGGTGCAGGTAGTGCCACCGACACAATCCAGGGGTGTCCCTGCAACACAAACGCCGCTTTCGTCGCAAATCTCCTCCCCGTCACAGAGGTTTGCGTCGGCGCAGCTCGCGCCAACGTTGTCCAGAGTACAAGGGTCGTCGAGATCACAGATCCCGTCTTCGTCTAAATCCAAGCAAAATACCCGCGCTGCAACGTTGAGGTGATCGCCATGCGATACATCGCATACATACTCGTCAGAGAGCCAGGCTATCATCACGCTTCCCCGACCAGCGGTTACCACGGGCTGGCTTGTCACGGGCAACTGGTTGATCTGAACCTCGTTTCCATAGGTCACACCAGAGGAATCAACTACAGTGGCTAACAGGTTCAGGCCTGCCTGCCGAAGTCCAACCCGGTACACCGAGCTTAGGCGTGCGACCGGGGTCTGTGACACGACTTGCACAGGGGGGTTCTGCAACGTTCCGTCGAAGTCGAGTTCGACGAAGTAGTGGGTATCGCCCGCACCCCATGAAATAAAGAAAGACGTTTCTGTTGCACGAGATACATGCGGCTGCGCTGCTGGCGTCGTACCGTTGATACGGATCGAGGCCGCGGCTGGAATGCCTACCGGATCGTAAAGTTGAGCTTGCAGCGAATCCCCCTCCCGCCAAACCACCAAGAACTCACCACCAGCGAGCATCGATACGTCGCCTTCGTAATCGCAGAGACCTTCGCACATCCCTATCTCGCTACCTATGACACTCCCATCCCTATCAAAGAGCTTGGCTCTCCGCCTATCATCGAAGTAGGCCGACTGTGGTTGGTGCCAAGTAACGACAAATCGACCTGCGTCATCAGAACCTACCCTGGGAAAGATGTCATCGACGACACCAAAACCTCCATATCCATCACCGACGAAGTCGTTCACATAGCCCTGCGTGCCGTCGTCGAGGCGGAATTGCACATTAACCTTCGAGAGACCCGGCCCGTATCCTTGGTCCCAGACTACGATGAAACCGGTGGAATCTCTTGGAATCGTATCCACCTCGTCTGGGCCTCCGTAGGTGGTGATATATGAACTGGAGAGTGCTCCGGAATTTCCAGATGACGTCACAAACCTTCGACCAGTGTTTAGAACGCCTGGAGGGCCTACGTAGTCGCTAGATAGGTTGCTCCAGCCTACTAGGAAGCTGCCGTCCGAGTGAGAATTCGCCGTCAGTCGGAACTTCCTGTGGTCCTCGCAAGGACTGGCTTGAAATTCAGCGTTGACTGGCGCCAGCTGCGCAGACGCGGTTCCGGACAAGACCGCAAGCGCCCCAGCTAGCAGTATAAGAACTCGCGACATGGGTGTCATTGGACTTCCCTCGATCCCATAGACAATCCGAAGCCTCATTATGCGGCGCGTTCAAACGCTTCGGAGCTGACAATCTCAAAACATCCGATGAATACAATCCCTATTGTTCCTCAGCGTAGGATCGGCAGCCCTCAACAAGCGCACACATCGGGCTATCGCACCTTTGCCTTGAATGCAGAGCCCGTGTTCTTGCTCGTATCGGCTAGCGTGAACACCGAGTCCCAGCACACCCCTTCACTGTTCACCAACTGCACTGTGACCGAAGGGCTCATCTCGAAGTACTGGAAGGGACTAAACGGCACAGACAACGGTAAGTTAGCGCCCTTGGCTTTGACCTCGACCGACGATCTTCCAGTTACACCGGTTTTCAACTTCACCCGATCAACCCCGTCCGAAAATCGAGTCTTGTCACGGTATTGCCATCCGTTGGGGTCGCGGTCATCCCAAAGCGCCGGGTTTGGCGCAACAACGATACTGGTTACTAGATAATCCTGACCAGCCGATGAATCGTAGACGCAAAGGACATACTCGGAATCCAACGCAGGATCTCCGAGCATTAACTGATCAAACGTGTCGCCGCGTCTCCACTTCCAGCGCAACTGGTCGCGTGAATCAACGGTCTGGTCGCGAACCTGCAGCTGCAACCTCTCGGCAGAAAGGCAGGTCGGCGCAGAGATCGGAACCTCAGCATTTACGCAGCCCGCAAGTGAGTCACAAGAATCCTGTGTGCACAGATCACCGTCATCGCAAACTATCCCTGGCCCAATGACACACGCACCTGCACCATCGCATACGTCGTCCGTGCATGCGTCGGCATCGGCTGTGCACGCAAGCCCCGCCTGCTGAAACGCGTCGGTCGGACACGCCGCACTCGCGCCGTCGCATGACTCGGCGACATCGCACTCCCCTGTGGCTGCGCGGCACTCGGCCCCGACAAGCACTACGTTACAGCTGCCGTCGCAGCAGGAACCCGGTGTTCCGTTCGCAGCCCCTTCGTCGCAGTTCTCGCCTGGGTCGGTCGAACCGTTACCGCACGAAGCCGGGCCGAAAACGTTGTCACTAAACAATCCCGTCACGAAAACGTTGCCCGTCACGTCTACGGCTACGCCCTGGGCCGCGTCCAACGTATTGCCAGTGCCGTCGCCGGTAGCGTCGATGATCTGGGTGATCACGCCACCCGGTGTGATCTTGAAAACGTTATCAGTGAAGTTTCCTGCCACGAAAACGTTACCCGTCCCATCTACGGCCACGCCGACGGGGGCCAACAACGTATTACCCGCGCCGTCGCCCGTAGCGTCGATGATCTGGGTGATCACGC
>JAJDDX010000457.1 GCA_029260055.1 Phycisphaerae bacterium | reverse complement strand
TCAGATTGGATGGGTTCAGCAGAGGAAAAAATGAGAGAGGGAATGGCAGCAGGCGCTGTGCTTCCCAAATCATTGATTGTGAAAGTGATTCCTCAATTACAGGCTCTAACCGTGGAAGATTTGGATAAACACTTATTTTTTACTCCCGTAAAGAATTTTCCCGAATCTTTTTCAGATGAGGAAAGGCAAAGTTTAACCGCAGCCTACACCAAAATGCTCACCGAAAAAATAATTCCTGCTTATAAAAGATTACATCAGTTCATGGCCACGATGTATTTGGAAGCCGGAAGAGAAACAAGTGGCATAGCAGCGATACCAGATGGTAGAGCTTACTATCGACACCAAATTAAAAAATACACAACCACAAACAAAACAGCCGATGAAATCCATCAATTGGGATTAAATGAGGTCGCCCGTATTTTATCGGAGATGGAAAAAGTAAAAGCGGAGGTGGGTTATAGCGGCGATTTAAAATCGTTTTTTAATTATGTGCGAAACAAAAAAGAACTCATGCCATTTACAGAACCGCAACAGGTGATAGATAATTTTAAGGCAATCCATGACAAGATGAAGCCGCAAATCGAAAAGCTATTTGACCTGAAACCCAAAACCGCTTTTGAAATAAGACGCACCGAGGTCTTCAGAGAAAAATCCGCCAGCGCTGAATATAACTCCGGATCATTGGATGGCACCCGCCCCGGTATTTTCTACGCACCCATCCCGGATGCGACAAAATATAATACCTATGCAGCGGAGTCATTGTTTTTACATGAAGCCATTCCAGGACATCATTACCAAATTTCATTAACGCAGGAAAACGAAAACCTGCCCCGGTTCAGAAAAACATTATATTATAGCGGTTATGGTGAAGGTTGGGCACTATACACTGAATCGCTTGGTAAAGAGTTGGGTTTATATACCGACCCTTACCAATATTTCGGCATGTTAAGCGCTGAAATGCATCGTGCGGTTCGTTTGGTGGTGGATACAGGAATTCATTCTAAAGGTTGGACCCGAGAGCAAGCCATTCAATACTCATTGAATAACGAAGCTGCAAGCGAAGCGGGCATCACTCGGGAGATTGAGCGTTATATGGCCAATCCGGGTCAGGCTTTGGCTTATAAAATCGGCCAATTAAAAATCCGAGAATTACGCGCCAAAGCTGAAAACGAACTTGGCGATAAATTTGACATTCGCCAATTCCACAATCAGGTATTGGAAACCGGTTGTGTGCCATTAGCAATTTTGGAAGATAAGATAAATAATTGGATTGGGGCGAATTGAAATGAGTACTCAATATCGTAAACCAAATATTTTTGATGAAGCTGGTCAATTATCACTTTTTCTTAGGTTAACTTCCTGGCCTTCCTGGGTCCCTTTTATCGAAGAGCTTACCAAGTTGAATCATGGCATCTAAGTGAACTCCAATATGTGTGGAAGGCGTTACTTCTTCACCTACTACAATCTCGTCTTGCCAGGCCATTCTTCCATATATTTCTGTGTTTTCTTCTTCCAAGCACACTTTTATGCGGCAATGACTTTTCAAAGCAGGTAGATTGGGTATCCGTAATTTCAGGCCATGTTCGCTGATATCACAGGTGGTAGCATTATAGTTGTTCTGTGTGCTGTCCACAAAAAGCTTCACTTTTGAATAAAACAAAACGCGTTCGGCGCGGTCAATCTTTTGGGCTGTAGATAGAACTCTTTCCTCCAACACGTGAGCCGCCTTTGCGATTTCTTGAATATCTCCCTTGCTATAATTCTTGATTTCCTCTGTAGTCCAGCCAGCCAACAGCAGGAGTTCTATTGCTGATTTACCACGTGCTAATTTCTCTTTCTTGTGTTCTCCAAGTGCTTTCATGACATGGATGATCAGGTTTACGGCTTTTTTTAACAAGGCCATTGCAAGGAAGGCGCCCATAAAGATAACGACAAAATTATCATGCTTTTCATAGAGACTAAACAGATTTCTGACGGTTACCCCCATTATAAGCAATGCCATTGGTAGGAATGCTTCAGAGCCTCTTGGAGAGATAAATGAGCATGTGATGCAGCTTTGACGAAGACGATTTTTTCGCCATTTAATTTTTTATGGAAAATATTGTTGCTAAAAATAGAGATACTTGAAACGATTTGCCCCAATTCACTGTCAGATATTTCCTCGCTGACTGTAATTTCGAGTGATTTCGGAGATGCTTGTTGTTTTCTTGAGAGGAACCTTACAATTTGTCCAGAAATAGCCATTCCGTCCATAGTATTTATTCCCAGGTTGTGGTTTCAATTCACTCTAAAATACGGTTTGGGGGCGCGTTAACTGTACATAATTTCAGAAATGCTACATATAGGATTATGTGTGGCAGACGGTATCGAATGTCCTCAAAAAACAAACCCAGGTGCCTCAACAAGCAACTGGGTTTTAAAATAACCATACTAAACAGCGGCGCCGTTAAGCTGCGAGGTCTCGGCGCTGTAACCCTGCCGATACAATGACCAGCCTCATGTCTGGAAAATATCCATGAGCTGCATTAGCCAAAGGCTGCAAATCTTAGTTGGGTAATATGCTGATTCTATAATTTATCCTTGTATTAGATAATTATGGCAAATATATTGCCAGGCATGAACAGAGCTGCCACTGAATGATGCCCGGCGGTCAAACCTCCGGGATGAAAACGGCGATCCGGTAATGGGTGTTTTTGGCGCGTCGGCAGCACAAAGTATTCTAGCTATAATCGATGAATGAAGAGGCAGGGTTTTGAAATCCTGAAGGGTATTATAAAGTATAAAAACGAATAAATTTTCCAATAATCCTACGGAGAAAAAACATGAAAACGATTCTATCAAACCCAATAAACCGACAATTTGAACTGGTTCTCTGTGTTCTGTTTGCGGCTGTGACTCTGAATGCGTGTGCATCGGCCAAGTTCGTATCAACCGGGAAGTTATATCCCGCGAAACCAAAAGACTGCGAGATCGAAGTCTTTAGCTCGAAACTACCTGACCGCGATTATGAAGAATTGGGCATTCTTGAGGGTGAAGGCTCATTAGGAAAAGATTCATTGACGGACGTATTACCGAAGATGAAAGAAAAAGCCTGCCAGGCCGGCGGTGATGCAATCATTCTTTTTTCGAGCCACAAGTCTGTTGACGTCTCGGGCTTAGACGATATAGTGGGTAGCGATGATAAGCTCAATGTAGTGGCAACAGTGGTACGATGGACAGATTAATTCAGCAAAAAGACAAAACCCCGATGCCTAAATAAGCACCGGGGTTTTATCTTTAAAAAACAACCTTATTAAACAGTTTCTTCAGTTATAACTTCCTCGCCGCCGTTTTCACTGCGGGTGCGGCGGGCTCGTGCTATGGCAGTCGTGTCCGTAGTCACCTCATCGATTTGCTCGGCTACGCCCGCAAATCCTGCGCCGTTGAGCTGGGTCTGCATTTCAATATAAGAGAGCAGCGCATCGAGATATTGTGTGACTTTTTGCCGGGCTTCTTTCAAGAGCGGAAAACTCTCCTCCGACTCAGCCTGTATTTTTTCCTGGTAGGTGGTTTCGAAATCCTGCTGTGCGGTTTTTAAATCATCCAGCCAGGATTGGCCGTTAATGACCGCCAAGGCCGTTTGCGCCTCTGTGGTTTCCAGGTCGCTGATGAGCAGGTTGAGCTGCGAGGTCTCAGCGCTGTAGCCTTCCCGGTATAACGACCACCCGCGCTTCTGGAAAATATCTACCAGTGCCTTGCCCGCTTCAGCTTTAGTTGTGTCCATGTTGCTGCTGAATGCCTTTACATAATCGCGCAAACCAACAAAAGTGCCATCGCGGATTGTGTCTCTATTGAAGAGCAGATCCGTATACTCGCTGTCCTTATTGCGGCCAAGGGCGGTGGCCAGCTCGGCATTGCCGGCGGTTAGCGGCGGTCGCACCGAAGCCACAAACGGGTCATCCTGCAACGCTGCTGTGATGGTGTAAATACGCTCCGATGACGTATGCAACTCAGCATGGGAGATGATGCTTAATGGAAAATGTTTCATTTTTACCTCCATGTTAAAATATGTTATAAGGGAAACGAATTTAAAAGGAGGTACAGGCAAAGTTGTTAAAATGGGGATTTGTCGTAATAAGTAGCGTAACCTCACTCATGTCATTCCGGGTTCGATGCCTTTTATCGAAATCCCGAAATCTTGCTTGCGGCGTTCCTTGAGATTCCGGTACGCCCTCAAAAACGGACGACCGGAATGACGTTTTCTGTTTTAGGTCAGCCTGCAGGGCATTAGGAAATTATATTTATCGCATTTTTGCCCATCGTGAAAAACATTAGTTTTTTTTCCCTACCGCACTCAACCCTGTGGGGCATGCGCTAGAAATTTTCTGCACCGCGCAACATTGCGAGAGCAAAATCGAGAAATTTTCTGGGAGCAACAGCTTTGCAACTCCCTGGTCATATTTTTCCTGAACCTCGCAAACCTTGAAGAGCAACTGCGAGAAATTTTCTGCGCCATACGATTGTACAAGAGTTCCGCCAAAATTTTCCTGAGAGCCGTAGCACTGCGCGAGCAAAATTGAGAAATTTCCTACGTCGTGCAGCCGTGCACGCGCCATGCAAAAAATCGCCGCGAGCTCTACAGCTCTGCAACACTCAGGTAACGTTTTTCCTGCAACTTGAGGCTTTGTGATACGCTGGGAAAATCTATTCTACTACTGGAAACTGTGGAGAAGTGGAAAAGGTTAGTGAAAGATTGCGGTGTTGTTGACTTTTTTGTTTCATTTTATTATTTTTAACATAACGAGGTCGATGAATGATGCTGAGATTGTTCCCCCCATAGACACCGACTGCGATTACGTCGAAATATAAGATCTTATACGATTAAAAAGACCGATGGCTTTCCGAAATACCTGTCTTGAGCAAAGCCGAAAGGTCTGAAAATAGAACGTTTCGTGAGATCTTAAGAATATGTTAGTTTTTGGTTGAATAAGATCTTATATAACTTTGATGATATAAGATCATATAGCGATTTCTGAAATATCCGAAAATCGCATGTTTCGCGAGACCTTTATAATATATTGTTATAGCGCTATATCGATCATAAATAATCATGAAAATTAAAAATACAAATATCTCATTAAATAAAGTTCCATTATCTCCTTTTTCAATATTCATAATAATTCCGATAGTATTTGTTGCCCTGTTGGTATGTTTCTTACTTGCGTTGTTAAAAGTTATTCCAATTGATAATTTATTTTGGATTGGAATGTTTTTGATAATATGTATAATTTGTATTTGGAATTTTAGGCAGATGATTCGGAATGTTATTGAGAGTAATTTTTTCGATATTAAGATTGATATTACACCAAATGGTATTGAATTAAATAAATTTGGTAAAACTAAAACTTATAATTGGAATGATATACTTGAAAATGAATTGATACATATAAAAGAAACTAATTCTTATGAATTAATATTGACATTAAATGATTTACGTTCAATAAAAATTCATGATAATTATAAATGGAAATATTTTAATATAATAAAAAAATTGGCAAACAATATAACCTTTACTGATGAAATCATTACATTTAATACTATTGATGATTTTAAAAAAGGAATTTTTTGTTTAGACAGAGACATTCAAAGTTCATTAGAAATTGTAGATCCTATACATAAAAAATTTGGACATACTAAAGAAAAGAAAATTTATTTATCGAAAGTTGTATACTTTTTTGCTCTATTATTTTGTTTTCTTATGTGTTGTGTATTTATTTCAAAAGTTTTAGCGTATGATTATCAAAATTTTTCCATTAAGACATTTCCATATTTTTCTACATTGGCATCATTAGCTTCCGTTTATGGATTTGGTTTCTATTTTTACAATTTAAGATATATATTAAAACCAATTATTATACTGGATGAAAACGGAGTTTTATTCCATAAAACAAATTTATCACTTTTCAATATAAGCAATAAATATCACACATTCTTTATAAAATGGTCAAATATTAAAGAGCTAATTATTCTAAAAAAGTTATTAAGAATTAGCGTGTTATATATTGAATTAAAAACTAAAGAAACAATACCATTATCGTTTGGATTTTTAAATATATCGGGTAAAAAATTCATTCGAGAAATGATAAAATTTCATGAGATAAGAGAAATAAGTACAGTAAAATCATTTGAAGAATATTTAGATAAATAAATGGTGCTAAGCTATAACAAAATAGTCAACCCGACCCAAAAGGGCTGGATTTCGTTTTGAATTGAGGTGGCTCGCTCCAAAGTATCGTTTAAGTTTATCGTTCTGTGCCTACGTTACTTTTGGGCGGGTTACTATTGTGGTTAGTTCTGTTTACAATACGGATAGAAAACATAGATTAAGTATAGGATAAAAAAATGGAAGACACATGGATCCTATTACTATAATTCTTACACTCGCAGGTCTTATCGTTGCATTAGTATTTGGAATTCTGCAAGTCGGTATTGGGCGTAAGCAACTTCGTTTAAGCTTAAAAACTGACGAGAGGGGTTTTTTAACATCAACAGACAAAGACGAAGTACCTAGGAAAACTACAGAACTAAGCAAAGACCTTAAAGAAAATAACGGCACTGACCGCATAGCTGGCCCACTACTAGGCACCGTCGCTCAGTTTTTTCAGAATCGCTGCAAGGAGCTCCGGGAACTCAAGCTGCAATTATTAAATCAGGAGTTACGTTTGCTGCTCGTATGTGGGCGTCCGGGGGTAGGTAAAACTGCTCTGATCACAAAATTCATACACGATCTCAAGAATGACGACTTCTATTTGGATGAACCAAAGACCATTTCAATTGATAGTATTGTATATATTACACTTCGTCAATCAGAAGATCGATCTCCAGATAAAATCGTGGATCTGCTCGCTAAAACTCTTACTCCAATGGCCTCACGAGAACTGCAAGATAAGTGGAAGGGAGAATCAACTTTAAACACCAAACTAGAATTCCTGTTTCGTGATACACTGGCGCATCACCGGTGTTTAATTGTATTAGATAATCTCGAAAACATACTCGACGCAGAAAACCAAATCCATAAAGACTATGACGATTTGAAACAGTTCATCGAAAAATGTATCGAATTAGATCACAGTGCACAATTAGTAATTACCAGTCGCCGGACAATGGTTTTTAGAACAGATTTGGAAGGGTGTATCGGTAAGCGTCGCGTGGAGTTATCCTTGGATGATGGGTTACCAGAGCCTGATGCAATCAAGCTACTTCGCAAACTCGACACTGATGGGTCCCTTGGGATTCAAAATTCCGATTATGAGCCTTTAGTAAAAGCTGTTAAGCAATGTTATAATATACCTCGCACTCTTGAAATTTTAGTCGGAACCATTCGTCAGAGGCGTACGTGGACTTTATCAAAGCTTTTTGATAACCCAGAAACCCTGAGTCTTCTTAGTGCTAACCCCGCGCGCGAACTACATGAAAGCCTTTCTTCGGAAGAAAAGCTCGTGGTTCAGGCGCTATCAGTATACGATCGACCTGTGCCATCTGATGCCGTTCATCATATTTTACCCAGACATCCTGTTGACGATATTATTGATGCACTAATTAAAAACTATGTTATTACTTGCGACTATAGGAACAAGCACGTCTCTTTGCACCCACTTGATAGAAGTTATGCATATCGGCTAATACCAGATGCAGAAACTAACAACACAAAACCCGTTTTTCACTTACTTGCGGCTGAGTTTTTTGGAAGTCAGGAGAAGCCGCAATCGGAATGGAAAGGCATAGAAGATATTGATGCTCACCTTCAGGAGATTCATCACCTTGTTCTTGCGAAGCATTATGATGATGCATGCACTATACTAAACATTATCGATCGTGAACACTTAGCGGTTTGGGGAAATTATGCTCTCATTATCGAGCTACGCATCGCGTTGGTTGGTCAAATAAAAGATCGATACCTTAATAGCATCAATTTAGGAAATCTCGGCTGTGCGTACCTTGAGTCAGGAGCTCCGGATAAAAGTGTAAGTTATTACGAAGAGGCTTTGACCATCGCTTGTGAATTAAGTGACAAGGCTGAGAGCAGGTGGCTCGGCAACCTAGGTGTCGCCCATCTAAGTTTAGGGCACATCGAAAAAGCTAGAGATTATTTCGAGCAGGCATTAGCCCTTGCCAAGGAAATCGGTGATCGTAAACATCAAGGAAGATGGCTTGGAAAACTCGCTCATTTTCAACTCAGGGATGGAAAAGCTCCGAACGCAATCCAGGCTTACCATGAAGCAATCGAAATTGCTCGGGAAGAGAAGGACATAAGGTTTGAACAGTATTGGCTCGCTGCGTTGGGAAGCATACATGCCAGCTCGGGGGAAACACATGAAGCGATAAGGTTCTTTGAGGATGCGAGTGACAGATCTGAAAGGATTGGTGATCAAAAGCGTAGGTATGAGTACTTGTTAAACCTCGCTGCATGTTTCGCTAATCTTGGTAACAAACCGAAAGAAAAAGAATGCTACGAACGAGCAATAACCATTGCCAGAAATTATGGTGATGCTGTTGCCGAGGGGAATTCATTGGTCAGCTTGGCTGAGTGCTTTTTCAATATGGGCAACGTGCCGGAATCGATAATCCATTATGAGAGTGCTGTGTCTATCGCCAGTGCTCTGGGAGACAAATTAGCCGAACGCAATTTCTTGCGCAGACTTGGCCTGATCGCTATCTCTAATGGTAATGCAGAGCAAGCTATCCAATATTACGACAAGGCGTTGGAGATTATTCCCGATGTTGAGGACGATCCAACTGAAATAGATCTTTTAATCAAGCTTGGATCCTCGAGCTATTACTTGGGCGACCATAACAAGTCCATTATGTATTACAACCTGGCACTTTCGAGTGCACGTAAAATTGGAAACCGCGAATTCGAATCTATTGCGTTGTATAATATAGGCGACGCTAACCATCTGGGAGGCAATCTATCCGAAGCGGAGCATTACTATCAGGAGTCATTGACAATAGACGAGATAGCTACTAACTATAAATGCGCACTCGGTCTTGGAATGGTCTATCTGCAACAAGGTGCGGGAAAAAAAGCGAGAAAGTATTTCAACCGTTGTGCTACCATATGTAATCATTTCTTAGAACAAAATTATCGTTTCCACCCTGAATCTTCAGCGCTTTCACTTGCCCTGTTGGGTATGGGAAAATCTAAAGAGGCACTATTGATCCTTCATCAAGGCATTGAGCGTGGTGTATCGGTAGATGGGCTACACTATACACTTCAGGACCTACTAGTGCTGAAACGATGTAAAGAGAGTTTACTTGGCTTAGAAGAAGCAATTGAGTTAATAAAAAAAGCATTAGCATAAAGATCCATAAATAACGAAATTGTTGAGATAGTTTAAAAAAATTAGGGCGTGTTCCGGTTATGTCTTGCGCCTCCTGCAACGTCCGTATTTGGCCGGAGACTTCCGGGATTTTGGAAGCACAAGACTGGTACCTTTGTTTAGGTGCAATCAGTCAAGGTAGGGTGGATTCGCAATCCACCACAAAACAATAGCCTAACTTTTAAAATGCAGCCGAACCAAAAAGCGGTCGGCTGATTTAAATGTTACCCCGCAATTCATATGAAGAATATAGATGAAAAAATTCGTACCAAGGCATTTGATTGGCTACATGATCAGACAGCGAATCACGGTGACGTCCTGCCGCGAACACTCTTAGAGCGAGGTTTCATTCGAATCATCTCATACAGGTTTAATTAGCCCTTGACAAAAAGGTAGATATTTTTTAATTGACTTCGTAACCGAATCTTACGGAGGGTAAAATGTACTATCGCGTGAAGTGTCTGATAATGGTATTGCTGATTTTACCGGGTGTGAGTTTATACGCGCAAAATTTCATGGTGGACATTAACCTTATGCTGGGTAACCCGCGCGGAGAGTTTGAGGATAATGTAGATGCAGTCGGCTTTGGCGGCTCTGTGGCAGGCGGATACTATTTGGGCCAGTCTCCGATTATGCTTGGCGCGGATTTCTCATATATGATTTACGGCAATGAATCGCGCACGGAGCCATTTAGCACCACCATACCGGATGTGCGGGTAGATGTAGAGACCTCCAATAACATCTTGCAAGGGCATCTATTACTTCGCCTGCAAAGCAATCGCGGCGCGTTCCGGCCTTATTTGGATGGCCTGGCCGGGTTTAACTACCTCTTTACCCAAACCAAAATCGAAAACCGCGGCGCCTTCGATGAGCCAATTGCCGAATCTACCAATCTTGATGATACTGCGTTTTCTTATGGCGTCGGCGGGGGTGTAACTCTACGCGTTTCGAAAATTAAACCTGATGAAGAAGAAAACCCGCTGCGGGAAGTTCTGATTAATTTTGGTGTCCGCTATATCTTCGGCGGCGAGGCCGAATACCTGCAGGAGGGTTCCATTCGCAGAGAGAATGGCGAGGTTCTGTTTGATGTGTCGCAATCAACCACAGATTTGCTGACCTTTGAACTTGGTGTTGTCTTCGGGTTTTAATCAATTCTGGCGCTGGTTAAAGTTTCTTGCATGCCAAAATCAAAAAAGAAATCCAATTCCGTCCTGTAATCCAGCACTGGTTTGCTTCCGAATTCAAGAATCCAGCCCGCCCCAAAAAGCCGGCTGGCCTGAAATTGCCGACAGGCGTAATACGCTGATTTTGTCGCCCGGTTCGGGAAAAATGCTGGCTGCATTTCTTTGGTGCATCAACGACCTGCTTGTTGTGAGCTGGTCGAAGCTGTTTCAAACCAGGTGGAAATTTTTAGAAAGTAAATTGGCAGAATTGGTTATAAAAAACTAGGGCCTAAAAACAGCTAAATCCAATTCTTTAATAACGGAATAATGTTTATGATTTGCTGTTAAAATCGAGACTCCATTCACAAGTGCAGTGGCAGCAATTAACGCATCAGCCATTTCCAGGGAATGACTTAAATAGTATCGTTCAATGAAAAACATAGCCTTTGCTGAAATTTCTTCATTTATATAGAGCATTTGTGTTTTCCACACCCGCAGGGCTTTTCTCAACTCAGTTAATTCTTGTTTGTTGCGTATGCCCTGTACAAGTTCCATGTAATTAACAACCGAAATAAAGAAACCCTGATGACCTTCAATAATTTTCGCGGCTTTATTATTACCTCTTAAATACCAGATAAGGACATCCGTATCGATAAGCATTAATATCTGCCTTTTCTAATTTGACGAACGTAGCCTGCCACATCCTTAATCTCGTCATTGTCTTTCCAAATCCCAAAAAGATTATGTCCGCTATCATAGCTCTTTTCTGTTTTCACGGGAGTCATCACCGCATGAGGTTTGCCACGATATGTAATAATTACTTCTTCCCCTCGCGAAATGGTTTCCAGGATTTCCTTTGAATGAAATCGCAAATCTTTGGCACTTGCTTTCATACATACACCTCTTTTGTTTATACTTTAAAGTATAAACTTAATCGACTTTCACAAGGATTTTCTGAAATAATTTTGTCAAAAAAAACTTTGATAAAATCCGGCACCAGTTGTATTTTGCAGTCATGCCGAAATCCAAAAAAGGAATTCTCTTTCACCCGGTTATTCAAAACTGGTTTTCATCCCAATTTAAACAACCCGGCCCACCGCAAAAAGCCGGCTGGGCGGAGATTGCTGCCGGGCGCATTACGCTGATTTTATCGCCACCGGTTCGGGTAAAACCCTGCAACCATTTTATACTTGAATTAATTAATGATTGCGAATATATTGCAATCATGAAGCCTAATGATTTTAAAGATGTTCTTAAAGCACTGCATAAATTTGAGGTTGAGTATGTTTTGATAGGCGGTGTAGCTGTTAATTTTCATGGTATCTCCAGATTGACGGAAGATATCGATCTGTTTATCAAAAACACTCAGGAAAATATTGATAAAATCAGGAATGCACTAAACTCGCTTTATGATGATGAAAGCCTGGAAGAGATAACGTTTGCTGAGGTGGAAAAGCATGCCGTAGTCAGATACGGCACACCTCATGAGTTTTATATCGATCTAATAGGACGGCTGGGTGAGGCATTTAGTTATGAAGACATAAAATATGAAATTTTTGACATGGGAGGAACGCCTGTACGTTTGGCAAAAATCGATACATTGATTGAACTAAAGAAAAACACTTACCGTGAAAAAGATCAGGCGGATATAATTATGCTCTCAAAAATAGAAAAGGATGGAAGGTAATGCCGGTTTTTAAATATAAGACTCATGAGGAAGCTGAACAACATTT
>JAJDDX010000456.1 GCA_029260055.1 Phycisphaerae bacterium | reverse complement strand
ACAAGTATGCGCGATGGATCGGCCATGCGCAAATCAAGTGTGGCGCGATCTCTCGCGGTGTGACGCGCAGTCCATCCCAAGCCCAGCACGCAAAAACCGTGCCGAACAGGATTGGGGTGCCCCATCCTTCGGGTACTCCCGAAGGTTGGGGGACGGACGCCCGTGGACAAGCGTTCCGGCCAACACCACGAGCAATGCCATGACAACGACGCCCCACTCAGTGACCGCTGGGATCGCCGGCGTCACGCGGATCACGGCGCCGCCTCCGTCGACGTAGTCCACGAGATAGGAGGCGGGCGGGACCGGGGCCGACGGGTCGGGGTCGATACCGTGGAGCGTATCGGTGCCGTCGGGAATAGCGTCGCCGCCGCTGTCGAGCAACCCGAGTGATTGCGACGAAAAGGCCCCTTTCTCCCACCCGGTCATCATGACGGTTGTCATGTCCCCCAGGTAGAAGCGATAGATGTCGCCGCGCGTCGCTTCGGACAGTTCGATGTCGAGCGTCACGACCGGCAGCATCGGGTTGGCGGGGATGATGCCGGGCGTCGAGTTGTATTCGAAGTACTGCAATTCGGCTCCGGCGAACATCTTCTGGATACCGTTGTTGACGAAGGCGGTGTGACCCGGGATGACGGGCTCGACGGCCGTGGCGGTCACGGCCACCACCTCGCCGGTGTTCTGCGCTTCATCGGGCATGTGGCCAAAAGCGATGCCGCGGTTGGCTCCTCCCACGTAGCCGACGCTGAAGAGGTGCGCGGTTCCGCTGGGGTCGTAGATCCAGATCGTCACGCCTGAGACGGTTTGCGTGCCTGCTTCGACGGTGATGTCGGTTTGGAAGCCCGGCGTGTTCGGATCGAGGTCAACTGCGACGATTACGCACTCGGGGCATGCGCCGGCGGGGAAGCCGGCGTCCGACCCACCGCACACGCCGGCCATGACGGCCACAAGCAGGGTCGCAAGAAGGGCGGTTCGCACAACGGGTGAGACGGCGCGTGACATGGCACAAGCTCCACGGTCGTCATTCTACCATCCCTGTGCCGCTACGATCAAGGATTAGAGGGCCCTATGCGGAAGCGCATGTCGCGTGTCGCGTCTTAGAACCGGGAATACTCTGCAGGCGACACCAGTTTATGTGTGGGCCGTTCTGTGTTGAAATATCTCTTGGGCCGTGTTTTCTTCCTTCGGGGGTCGCTTTGTGGTCGTACTTGCGCTCATTGCAGCCTGCGTTCTAGCCTTTGCCAACGGGGCCAACGACAACGCCAAGGGTGTCGCCACGCTCATCGGCGGGCGCACGATGGCGGCGAGGCAGGCGCTCCTATACGCGGCCGCCACGACGTTCCTCGGATCGGCGGCGGGGATCCTCTTGACGGGAGGGCTCATCGCCAGATTCAGCGGTAAGGGCTTGGTCGGTGCCGACCTGCTCGGATCGCCCGCGTTTGTGGCGTGTGTCGGGATCGCGGCGGCTGTTACGGTGCTGCTCGCGACGCGGCTCGCGCTACCCGTCTCGACTACGCACGCCCTTGTCGGCGGGCTTACCGGTGTGGCACTGTCGGCCGGCGCCTTGAATGTCGGTGCTGTGGTCAGTGCGTTCGTGGTGCCGCTGGTAGCTGCTCCGCTGCTTGCTCTGGTGTTGGCGGCTGTAGTGTATCCGCTGTTTCGCTGGGGCAGGACGCGGCTCGGCGTGACGCGCCACACCTGCGTCTGCATCGAACGAGAGTTCCATCCGGTCAGTGTTTCGGTGGATGGCTCGGTTATCCTGGAGGCAACCGGCGTCAAGCTCAGCAATAAACACGACACGACCCAGTGCTTCGACCGATATGACGGCGAGGTGGCGGGAGTCGATGCGCAGCGGGCGCTGAACGGGTCACACATCTTCACCGCCGCGGCCATCAGCTTCGCCCGCGGGCTGAACGACACGCCGAAGATCGCCGCTTTGATCATCGCCGGCGGGGCTCTGAATCCCGGCGCGGCGCTGGTGGCTGTCGGTGGGGCGATGGCGGTCGGCGGTCTCATCGCGGCACGGCGCGTGGCGGATACCATAAGTCATCGCATTACGGACATGAACGACGGTCAGGCGTTCAGCGCCAACCTGGTGACAGCCGCCTGCGTCATCTTCGCGTCGCGACTGGGCGCACCGGTCAGCACCACACACGTCAGTTGCGGCAGCCTGTTCGGCATCGGCCTGACGGGACGGGGCGCGCACGCCGGCGTGATCGGGCAAGTCCTGCTCGCCTGGGTGACGACACTTCCAATCGCCGGCGCGATCGGTTGGCTTGCGTGGCGTCTGCTCGGCGCGTGAAGACGCCGGAGCTACCCCGCACTCTTCAGATACTGATCTATCGACTCGCGGAGGGTGTTGAACGTCCACGCGCGTTTGGTGTCGTCGGCCTCGAGGATCGTGACGCGGAAGCCGGGGTGGCGGCATTGGAAGCCGCTTAGCGGTACTACGACGATACCGGTGGCGGCGAGCAGGTAGTAGACGAACCGCTTGTCGAGTGCCACATCGGCGACGTGCGACTCGACGAACGTGCGGAGCTTCGGGTCGTCAATGGGTAGCGACTGCCGCTCGTTGAGTACGTCCTGTTCGAACATCACCGTCAGATAGAAAGCGCCGCCGGGGGGATTGACCACGATACCTTCGCATTGCTGGAGAACGGAGACTGCCTCTACGGCTCTCGCGGCGTAGGTCTGTTCGCGCTCAGCCAGGTGCTCCGGGTAGCGCGGGTCGGCGAAGACCTTGGGAATCGAAAGCTGTGGCAACGTGGTCGACGAGACCTCCAACCGCTTGGCAGCCAGCAGACTGTCCACATACGCCGCGAAGAGGTCGTCGCTGTCACGGTTGAGCACCTCGAGCCAGCCGCAGCGCGAGCCCGGCCAGGGGAACTCCTTGCTGATGCCGCGCATCGCCAGACCCGGCACGTCGCCGAGCCACTCGCTCATGTGCATGTGCGCCGCACCGTTGTAGACGATGTGGGCGTAGATCTCGTCTGCGATGAGGAAGAGGCCGCACTCGCCGGCGATCTTGGCGATCTCGATAAGCAACTCGCGCGGATAGACCGCGCCGGTCGGGTTGTCGGGCGAGAGCAGCAGGATACCCGCGATCGAATCGTTGTAGCGGCACTTGTTGCGGATGTCCTCGATGTCGGGCAGCCAGCCGCTTACCGGGTCGAGTTCGTAGGTCAGGTGCTGATAGCCGGAGTGGGCGGCCTCGGCTGATGAGTGCGTGCTGTAGGCCGGCGACGGTCCGAGGATGCGCGCCTGCGGCGGAAGGAAGCCGTAGACCTTGGCCACCGCGTCGCCGACGCCGTTGAAAAAGAGGATGTCGTCGGTGGTGACCTGGATGCCGCCGGGGCGACGGTTGACCTCAGCCGCCAGGAATTCGCGCGTGGCCGGCACTCCGGCTGAGTGGCAGTAGCCCCACGATGCGGGGTCGTCGACGAGTTCGTGGATGATCTCGCGAATCCAGGCCGGGGGTCCGTCGCCTTTTTGCAGCGGGTCGCCGATGTTCTCCCACGTGATCGATTGGCCCATCGCCTCGACCGCGTGAGCGAATTCGACGATCTCGCGGATTTCGTAGCGCAGGCTTCCGGCGCCGGCATGGACAATCTGTCGTCGCATGGCTCTTTTCCTACAGCATGCATCGGTACGTACGCGTCGATAACTTTTGACGTGTTTGGCCCGACGCCGGGCGGTAGGTTATAGCGCATGCGGCACGTTCGCCACCTGGCGGGCCGGACCGTGGTGACGGCGCCTGACGCGTCCTGTTCCTCGACTCAGCCTGAAAGGCTGATCGATAGTAGCCGCGGGCAAGTCCGCCGGCGGCGGACGCCGCCCACGGTTGATCGTCCCCATGTCTCCCACCGACCCCGAAGGGGTCGGACCGACTGCGTCACGCCCCGTGCATGATTGTCCCATTGCGTTCGACCCCTTCAGGGTCGTGGCGTGTGCTAGCGTCGTGTTCCGTGGGTGTCCGCTGGGGCGGACACCCACGGCTACTATCGCGCAGGCCTTCAGCCTGCTCGGTCGGTGTTTTCGTCATTCCGTTCGGTGCCCGCGCCGCTGTCGAGCAGTGCGAAGCAGACTCGCCAGAATGAGGCACATGTGCGACAATTACAGCCGTGATCCGTTGCAGAGCGTGACAAGAGAGGGATTACATGTAGCCTGAGGGTTCACATAGAAAGCAGCGATCCGAGTTGCGCGTCGACGAGTTGACGGGGACTCCGAGTGCCTGGGCGTCACTTGGCACGTCCACCGGCATCGGGCTTGCGACGGCGGCCGTGACGGCTCTACTGGTCTACGCGATTACTAACGGGCCGGCTGACGGCATGGATTTCAACTGTTGCGCACTCGCACTGTGGGTCTTGGTGCCGCCTGGTTCCGGGTATCTATCCGGACGCCTTGTCGGCCGAATTACAGGCTGCGGGAGGTTCCTACTTCAGCCAATCCAAGCGAATCCATTTGTATACCTGGTGCCATTAATGCGGTTCCTAGCACAGTCAATCCTAGCGAATCCATTTGTATACTTGGTGGCATACATGGAGTTTTTCATGCCGACGGTGCCTGGCACCGGCACTGAAAGCTCTCGCTCGGCAGTGCAAGTGGATCTATTCTTCCTTGTCATGGCGTGGATGGGCACGGCGGTTGGGCTTCGGTCCGGAAGCAAGGGCTGGAGACGCCCACGGGGAGCGGCTTGCGGTGCATGCGGCCATAACTTGACGGGCAACGTCTCCGGCAGATGCCCGGAATGCGGTATCGAGATTCCACCTGCGCAGCGGGCGGCGCTCGGAATCACGGCCAAAGGCAGCGAAGTGGACCGCAGTGCCGGCGTCTGATGCGTGCCGCCGCTCGACTCAGCCTGAAAGGCTGACCGATAGTAGCCGTGGGCAAGTCCGCCGGCGGCGGACGCCGCCCACGGTTGACCGTCCCCGAGTCT
>JAJDDX010000455.1 GCA_029260055.1 Phycisphaerae bacterium | reverse complement strand
GTTGGCAAGCTAAAGCGGCAAGAAGAGCAGGCACGATGTCAGAAGCGACGTTAGAGCAGAAATACGAGACGATGCAGGAGATTCTGCGCGACCTTGGTAGCGTGGCGGTGGCCTTCAGTGCCGGTGTCGACTCGACCTTCGTGCTCAAGGTGGCTGTCGACACGCTCGGCGCGGATCGCGTCGTGGCGGTGACGGGTCGCAGCAACAGCCTCGCCAAGGAGGAGTTCGAGCAAGCTCACGAGTTGACCGAGGCGTTCGGAGCGGAGCACGTCGTCATCGATACCGATGAGTTCACGAACGAGAGTTACACGAGCAACCCGGTTGACCGCTGCTACCATTGCAAGACGGCGCTCTACACGCTCATGAAGCGGTTCATCGCGGAGCGGGGTACGTCCGCGATGGTCAGCGGTATCAACGCGGACGATTACGGCGACTTTCGTCCCGGTATTGAAGCGGGCAAGGAGCAGGGGGTGCGGGCTCCTGTGGCCGAGGCGGGCCTCACCAAAGACGATATTCGGGCGCTGTCGAAGCGTCTCGGGCTTGTCACCCACGACAAGCCGGCCAGCCCATGCCTGGCTAGCCGCGTTCCGTACGGGGAGCCGATCACGCCGGAGAAACTCCAGATGATCGAAGAGGGCGAACGGTTCCTGCGCGGCCTGGGCGTGCGGGAATGCCGCGTTCGTCATCACGGCAACATGGCGCGGATCGAAGTGCCGGTCGAGTTCATTCCGATCCTCGCGCAGCCCGAGAAGGCGTCGCTCATCGACGCTCACTTCCGTTCACTCGGCTACAACTATGTCGCGCTTGATATGAAGGGCTTTCGGACCGGCAGCATGAACGAAGTCATCGCCTTCGGTAAGTCGCAGCCTCGGCTGGACTAGCCGTCGGAAAGCCCGAGTGCTTCGTTCCAGAACGCCTCGGCGAATTCCGGATCGAAGGTAGCGGTCCCTGCGCGCACGGCCGGAATGCTCACATGGCGTTCGGGGAAGCGAAGGCCGTAGTGCAGTGCGATTTCCGTTTCGTGGATGAGACGCTGGCGGACGATGTCGAGGGAGTCTTTCAGGCGGCGGCGGGCGGACACTACTTGCGGCTCCGCTTCGCGCGCGCGGGGCTACTCTTGCTCGACCGACGCTCCTGGTGGACAGGCTCCGGCGGCGGTGCCATGTACCAGAACATGACCACCGCGGTAGCTGTGCCCACGGCGATGAACTGGATCGGCAGGAGCTGAAGGAAGTGGCTCGGCGGCACGACGGCTGGGAGGTCCTGCGGTGCGGCCTGAAGGGCGGCCCACAGGTACCCGAGCGGTGCCATCGCCCAGGCAGCCAGAATCGACCAGAGGGCGGAACGTACCGGTACGACGTGGTGGGCGACGTAGCAGGCGATTCCGATGGCGGCTGCCACCACGAAGCAGCTCTGTCCATGTTGGGGTGACCGCGCCGATAGCCCTTCGGTCAGGACTCGCAGAAGTATGATTCCGACCAGAGCGGTCACCGCTACGTGGCTCAATCCGGTGACCGGCGGGGTCTGTTCGTCGGGCCGTGCGTGCAGGAAGGACGGGCCGATTCCCGGCACGTCGCTGCCGGCCTGGTATCCGAAGAACGCCGCGCGGACCGAATGGGGATCGCCGTGTGCCTCATCGCCGGGCTGCCCGAAGAACCAGCGCATGACGACGGAAGACGCCGCTGTGGCGATCGCCGCCACGCCGATCCAGACGATGGCTTCGAGCAACATGCTGATCGCCAACGAGCTTCGGACCGCCGGTGCCGCCTCGGCATTATCGATGAGCAAGGATCCGACGGTGCCGCCGCGAAGGGAGACGCACACAAGCCCGACCGCGGCTGCGAAGGTCCCCACGTCGGGAAGAAGCCTTCCGGCGAGCACGGTCGAAACCGCCGCGGCGATGGCCGCCAGGGCGGCTGCCTGGACTACCATCGCGAAAGCGTTGTGGTGCGCGAGCAGGCTGACCGGGCCCAGCGGGTCGTCCGGAGCCATAGCGAACCAGCCGACGGTGAGGAAGACGGCGCCGCCGAGTGCCCACGCGGCCAGGGTGAGCATCTTGTCGACCATGCTCAAGTGTGGCGGTTGCGCCATCAGTGAACTCGGTGTGGCATTCATGCGGCAGCCAGTTCGGCGATCTCGTGCCGACGGATCACGGTTTCAATGCCCTCTCGCTGCTCGGCACTCAGCGGGCAGAGCGGAAGTCGAAACTCCTCTTCGACCAAGCCGACCAGCGACATCGCCGTCTTGATCGGAAGGGGATTGGGTCCGAAGCGCCCCAGTCCCTCCGCCAGGTCGTGGAGTCTCTTATGGTGCCGGGCCGCGCTTTCGTGATCTGACTCCAACGCGGCCCCGACGACCGATCTTACTAAACCCGGGCACAGATTACCAACGACGCTGATCACGCCGACGGCGCCGAGGCACATCAACGGGTAGGTCATGCTGTCGTCTCCGCTGAGGACCTTTATGTCACATCGGCCGAGGAGTTCAGTGACACCGTCGATCGACCCGGTAGCGTGTTTGATGGCCACGACATTACTGAAGGATTCGCGCAGGCGCACGACCACATCGTTCGAGATGTTGACGCCGGTCCGGAAGGGGACGTTGTAGAGCACGATCGGAAGATCGACGGCGTCCGCTACGGCTGCAAAGTGGCGAAAGAGCCCTTCCGGGGTGGGGCGATTGTAGTATGGCGCCACGACCAGCGCGGCGGCCGCACCGGCTGCCGCTGCCCGCTTCGTGGTCCGGACGGTCTTGGCGGTGCAATTCGATCCCGTACCGACCATGACCGGGGCACGTCCATCGGAGCGCTGAATGACGGCTTCGGCTACGCGTTGGTGCTCGTCTTCGCTGAGGGCGGGCGACTCGCCGGTCGTTCCGCACGGCACGAGCCAGTCGGTACCTCCGGCGATCTGGCGATCGACGAGGTGATAGAGTCTGCCCAGTGCTACTTCGCCGTCGAGGAACGGGGTGACGAGAGCGGTCATGGAGCCGCGGAGTTCCGCTGGGTGGGGTACGGTGGGCATAGCGCTTTCAACCTCCATCCATGTTGGTCTATTCGCGACGCATCCGCGATGGTCGGCGGATGCGAATCTACTCTAGCGCTCCGTCAACGCCATGCTGACGGGTGGCATGGGTCCCGGCGCGCCGGGATTTGCCCGTGCTCGTCGGCCATCGAGGGACACGGGCAAGCTCCCGCTTGCCCATGCCCCCCATCATCGGCCGGCCCGTGTGTTCCCGTCGCCCGGGCGCGCCTGCGCCCCGGCGCTGGCGGAAGCGTGGAGCGTCAGTAGCCGTTTCATCTCCGTGACAGCTTCGCGCATGCCGACAAAGCAGGCTCGCGCGACGATCGAATGCCCGATGTTGAACTCGCTGAATCCGTCCAGTGCGGCGATCGGCGCGATGTTGCGATAGGTCAGGCCGTGACCGCCAAGCATCTCGAGTTTCAGCTCTTGTCCGGTCTCGATGCCGCGCAGCAGGTCGCTAAGTGCGGTCTCGATCTGATCCGGGCTCTTCGCGTGCGCGTAGGCTCCGGTCCACAGCTCCACGCCATGGAATCCCACGTCGGCCGATGCGCGAAGCTGATCCTCGTCCGGTTCGATGAAGGCGTTCACGACGATGCCCGCTTCGCGAAGGCGCTCGACTGCCTTGGCCACGCGCTGGCTGTGCCGCACGACATCGAGGCCGCCTTCGGTCGTAACCTCCTCGCGGCGTTCCGGCACGAGCGTACACTGTTCGGGCTTCAGGTCGGCGGCGATGTCGACGATCTCGTCCGCGATCGCCATCTCCATGTTCAGCTTGACGCCGACTGTTTCCTTTAGCACACGCGCGTCGCGATCGTTGATGTGTCTGCGGTCTTCTCTGAGGTGGAATGTGATGCCGTCCGCGCCGCCCAGTTCAGCCTCGACCGCGGCCCACACGGGGTCCGGTTCGTCGGTGCGACGGGCCTGTCTCACGGTCGCGACATGATCGATATTGACGCCGAGTAGAGCCATTGCGCAGGATTGTAGATCGGCATTGATCCGTTGTCGAACCCGAGGGTTCCGACGCGATCAGGGCTCCGAGGGGCTTTCGGCCGGCGGATCAGATGTTTTCGCCGGAGAAGAAGGCCGCACCCATGCGATCCGCCATGGCCTGGTTGGAAAAGACCAGCGGGAGCAGGAATTGCGGGTCGGTGTTAGGTGATCGCAGGTAGTCGGCCATCTTGATCCGCCATTTCGAGTTGAAGCTCATGAGTTCGTCCTGCGACAGCGGCGTGTCCAGGGCGGCGTGGGCGACCTCTGTCGCGATCTCGGCAGACCACATGGCGGGGTAGACGCCCTCGTTGCTCGCGGCTGAGACGAAGCCGCCGGCGTCACCGATGAGCAGGGTGTGCTTGCCGACGTGGGTATCCATGTCCAGGGCCGCGGACGCCGGGCTGGCGACCACGGTGGCGGCGGCCGCCTGCCTTCCGACGTCGACGGGGATGATCTCGTGGGCGTAGGCCATTTTGCAGAGGTTGATGAGCGTGGGGGATGCCTCGTGTTTCTCGCCTCCCCAGTTCACGGAGGCTGACACACGGTCCTCGTGGTGGCAGATCAGCCCGAAGCTCCCGCCGCGATCCAGCCCGAGCACGATTGTGATGCGGGGTTCGGGGGCGGGTGCGGCGTCTGTGATCCGGGCATCCACCTGGGCGGTCCAGAGCGGAGCCTCCGACGGGCGGGCGAATCCACACCGGGCAAGCAGCGGCGAACCGCGTCCCGCTGCGAGTATGAGCAATCTGCCGGAGACCCGCTTGTCACCATCCAGCAGCACATCGACGTTTGACTCTCCGAGTTGTACGTCCTTGGCCGTGGCGTTTTGCACGAGCGTGACGCCGGCCGACGTAGCCACGTCGACCAGGGCGTTGTCGAGCGCGCCGCGGCGTACGAGGTAGCCGGCAGGCTCCGCGAAGGCCGGCGTGGCGGTTTTGGCGAAGTCGGCACTGAAGAAGGTGACGTTCTGAAACGGCTTTGCGGGAATCGACCCCAAGTTGACACCGAGTTGTTCGACGAGCGGCGTGGCTTGTGCGCTGAGCCACGCACTGGATTCGTCCTCGCGTGGGAACCCGGCGCTGTCGATCAGGGCCACGGAGCGTTCGCGCTGAGACAGGAGTATGGCGGCCGCCGCCCCGGCCGGGCCGGCGCCTACCACGACTACATCGTACGTTTCGTCGGTCATGAGTTCCTGTCCTCTCCCCGCGTCGCAAGGTGAGCCGGCGCCCAAAGCGCCGACGTGGGGTACAGTACCCGCTTCATACCGTCCCATGCAAGGGCTTCAGGCTTGCGAGTGCAACCGGCGTATTGGGATGACGGTGGACGCTTCCTTGTCCGGCGTCGTCCGCCGAGACCCACTCGGTCATGGGCGGCGCACAGGCGGCACTGGCTTCGAGCGACGACGAATCCAAGCGATTTCAGGGTGAGCCGCGCGGGTCGGCTGCGCCTAAGGGCCGATAGTCTCACCGCTGGGCACCGCCGGTCGGCAGCCCCTAAACGCGGGGCTCATGCTCGCCGATACACGTCGGCAGCGCGCCGCCGGCGCGGATGCCGAGCCTACGGGACGAGGCCGTGACCCGGTGAGGCGGCGCATGTCGTGCGGCGAGAGTCTGTCATTCCGTTTGTATGGAAGCGCGATGTCGACAATCACGAGCCTGACTCAGGTGGACGACTTCGGCGATGAGCAGCAGCGCAAGCTCTTCCGCGCCATTACTGCCTTGTGCGGCGTGGTGCTGTTCGGCACACTCGGCTTCACGCTGATCCAGGACAACTGGGACATCTGGAAAGCGCTCTACTTCACCCTGATCACGATCACGACGGTCGGCTACGGTGACTACGGGCTGACGCCGGCGGGGGAGCGTTTTGCCACGTTGCTGCTGGTCGTCGGTATCGCGACGGCCACCTACGCCTTCGGGCAGATCGTCCAGGCCGCTATCAGCTACCAGCTCGCATGGAGACGCAGAATGCAAAAGGCCATCGATCAACTCCACGATCACTACATCATCTGCGGCGCGGGACGGGTGGGCCAAACGGTGTGCGAACGCCTCGCGGAAAAGAGCATGCCCTTTGTCGTGGTCGAGAAGGACGCGGATCGGATGCAATGGGTTCGATCACACGGGAGCATGGTGCTCGAGGGGGCCGCCACGGAAGACGAGTTGTTGATCCTTGCGGGCATCCAGCGTGCCAAGGGATTGATTTGCGCGACGGAATCCGATTCCGACAACATCGTGATCACGCTCAGCGCGCGGGAGCTGAACCCGGATATTCAGATCATCAGCCGCGTGAACGACAACCAGTCCATGCGGAAGCTCCACCGGGCCGGCGCTACGCGGGTTGTGGCTCCGGCGATCCAGGGCGGCAACGACATCGCGGAGCTGCTGATTCACCCGAACCTGAGCGCTTTTCTCGATCAGTCCAGCCAGACGGGAGGCGGTTACGAGCTGGCCGAAGTGCGTATCGAAGAGGGATCGCTTCTGGTCGGCCAGACGCTGCTGAAGTACGGCACGGCGGAGCAATCCCTTGTGTTCGTGGCTGTTCGGGACCAGGACGGAAAGACGCGGATCCGGCCCGGAGCCAACGAGAAATTCGTGCCGGGCCAGGTGGCCATCGTGGTCGGTGAGCCGGATGCGGTGGAGCGCATGTGCCAACTCGCACAGGCAGTCGCGGCTTTCGTCGAGGTATGATGCACCAGGTCGCGCCCTAGACCGTTCGCGCAATTCTCAGTGGCCACGATCCGAGCCGTCGTGGTCCAACGCGTCGTATTCCGCGGGTGTGTTCACGTCTCGCGTCGATCCGGGGTCGTCGACCGCTACAATCCCGATCTGTCCGGGGAAGCGATCCAACAGCTCCCGCAAACCGCCCTTCAGTTCATCCACGACAGACGCGTACGACGCGGGGAAGATGATGGGATGGCCGCGACGCCCCTCATGAGACGCGACGACGATACGCTGTGGATCGGCGACAAACGCCTTCAAGCAAGTGGCGAAGCTCATACTGGAAATGAGCGGCATGTCCGCGGGGACGACGAGGATGCCGTCGCTGCTCGATTGGTTACGCTGCTTCAGCGCCGTGATACCGATGCGGATCGAGTCGATCATCTCGCTTTCTGTGTCTTCGTTGAACGCCACGTGTACCCGCGGGCCGGTCGGTAGACCGAGTGCGTCGAGTAGCTCTTCGCGGGTGACGATGACCAGTCCGGTGACGCCGGCGTCAAGCAGGGCGGTGACGACGCGCGCGGCCATCGTTGACTTGCCGACGGGCAGCAGTTGCTTTGGGCGGCCCATGCGGCGGCTCATGCCGGCGGCGGGGACGACGGCCCAGATTCGCGTGGGTGGGGCGGCGTGAGTCATGGCGGCGCGTCCGCGGCCGGCAGAGGCCCTTCGACGACGCTCTTGTGATCGGCTCGCCGCACGGACACGAGCTGAGCGGCGATGCTCAGTGCGATCTCCGGGGCTGTGACCGAGTTGATGGCCACGCCGATCGGTGCGTGAACTCTCTCGACCTGCTCTTGCGTCGCCCCTGCGTGGAGGAGGTCGTCGAAGATGACCTTGACCTTGCGGCGACTGCCGATCATGCCGATGTACTTTGCCGGTGACGCGAGTACGGCACCGAGCGCCTGCTCATCGTGGTTGTGTCCGCGTGTAACGATGACGATGTAGGTGTTGGCGTCGATCGGCCATGTGGCCAGCGTCTTGCCGATATCCCCGACCACCGGTTTGATCGGGTCGGGGAAGCGCTCGGCGTTGGCGAACTCGACGCGGTCATCCAGGACGGAGACGCCAAAGCCCAGGGGGATCATCATTTCAGCCAGCAGTCGGCCTATGTGGCCACCGCCGGCGATGATCAGCTTGGGGGCCGGTTCGATGTTGACCCGGTATTCGACTGGTCCGGCATCGGTTCGCACGCGCATCGTCACGTCGGCCGGCTGACCATTCTCGATGCGTTCGAGGGCCTCCTTGATGGGCCTCGTGTCCGAGTCGGCGGAGAGGGTGCACACCGCGACATCGATCTGCCCGCCGCAGATCATTCCGTCGTCATACCCGAAGTCGCTGTCGAGCTTGAAGGTGAGCAGCGTGCTCTCGTTCTTGGCGAGCGTCTGGTGGGCGTCGCGGCGGACGCTCGCTTCCATGCAGCCTCCGCCGAGGGTGCCGGTCATGTGGGCCGATTCGTCGACGCAGACCATGGTCCCCGGTGGTTGGGGCACCGAGCCGCGTGTCGCGACGATCGTACACAGGGCGACGGGTCGTCCGGCTCTCGCCTCTGTCAGAACCGTCTGTAGGACGCTTATCGAGGACATACCGGAAGTATACGGGGCGATCCCGGGGCAACGCCACAGGCGCACCCTGTGCTCTGTCAAACGACCGAAGAAGGGTGCCCCATCTCCTCTGGAGGTGGGGGAGGCGATGCTGACGGACCGTTGGCGTCAGAAGATGGCAGGGCTTCGGGACACCCGTCATCGTCTCCCCCATGTCCGAAGGACATGGGCCACCCAACCAGCGGACACGGACAAACGAGTTTGCCCATGCCACCCGGCAAGGGTTGGTGCTCGTCTCAGGCATCCGGCGCCGCCCATGAAGGGCGACGTTACAGCACTGGTGGCAAGCTACCGGTGGCACCCATCGGAACCCTCTCGCGAGTACTCGAGTCAGGCGCCTGCTGGCGAGGGCTCTTTCGTCACCCCTTCGGTCTGCCGTTTGTCCTTGATCGCCTTGAGGATCTTCTCCGGCGTGATCGGAAGGTCCTTGACCCACACGCCGGTGGCGTGGGCGATGGCGTGGGCCACCGCGCCGAGCACGGGAAGCGTGCTGCCCTCACCGATTTCCTTGGCACCGAAGGGGCCTCGCGGTTCGTAGGAGTCGACCAGGCCGCTGAAGATCTCGGGTGCGTCCTTGATCGACATGATCAGGTACCCGTGCAGGTTCGGGTTGAGGATGCGGCCGGCTTCGTCGAATTGGACATCCTCCATCACCGTTTCGCCGGCGCCCATGACGATGGCGCCCTCGACCTGGCCGTGGACTGCCTGGGGATTGATCGGCGTACCGCAGTCGTGATAGTCGGTGAAGTGGTCGAGTTTGACCTTGCCCGTTTCCATATCGACGGACGCCTCGCAGATGGCGGTGCCGAAGGAGTAGGCCGGGCTCGTGCCGACGGTCGCGCCTTTGTAGGAGCCGCCGAGACCGTCCGGAGGCTTGTAGGCGCCGGTGCCGACCAGCGGTCCGTTGTCGTTGAAGTACTTGCGAGCGACCTCTTCCCACGCGACGGTCTTGGCTTCGTTGCTCTTTGGGAACATCTTGGCGTCGCGGGCTTCGATCTCGTCCTCACTGCAACCGAGCAGCTTGGCTGCGTAGGGCTTCATCTTCTCGACGACGGCAACGCCCGCTCGTGAGACGGCGTGCCCGGCCATCAGCGTGACGCGCGAAGAGTAGGAGCCGAGGTCGAGCGGCGAAATGTCGGTATCCTCGCTGCGGATTCGCAGACGCCCGGCCGGTATGCCGAGCGACTCGGCGCACATCTGGATCAGGACGGTGTCGCTGCCCTGGCCGATCTCAGCCGCGCCGATCATGAGTATGGCGGCTGTCCCGTCCTCGCTGATCTTCACGACGGCGTTGGCGTGCGGGAAGATGGATTTCTTCTGGAAAGGCTCGCGCGGCTTTTCGTGGGAGAGCTGGACCTGGCCGCGGTAGATGCAGTAGCCCGCGCCGGATACGAACCCGCCGCTGGCGATGCCGATGCCCTTGCCCTGTGGGAGCTTGCCGTATTTGTCGTCCCAATCACTCTTCTCGGCCGCGGCTTCGAGCGTGGCCTTGAACTCGCAACTGCCGACATCCATCTCGTTAATGGTCATCGTGTTGGGGTCGATGGCGTTGCGTCGCCTGATCTCAACGGGATCGATACCGAGGTCGTCGGCGATCATGTTGAAGAGGCATTCGAAGGCGAAACGAGGCTGAGGTACGCCATGCCCGCGCATCGCGCCGCATGCCGGCTTGTTGGTCATCATTCGATAACCGTCGTACTTGTACGCGGGGATGTAGTAGAGCGTGGGAATGACGCTGCCGGCGTAGTAGGCGGTCGCCACGCCGAAGGAGGAATAGGCTCCGCCGTCGAGGTAGATTTCGCTCTTGAAGGCCTTGATTCTGCCCTCGGCGTCGACCCCGAGTTTGAACTTCATGTGCTGCTTATGGCGGCCGCGTCCGTGGTGGAACATGTCCTCGCGCGAGTAGGCCATTTTCACCGGGCGGCCGAGCTTCTTGGCGAACAGGGCTGCGCAGAGGTCGAGCGGTGTGGTCTCCGCTTTACCGCCGAATCCGCCGCCTACCGCCGGGCGGATAACGCGGATGCGTCCCAACGGGATGTGTAG
>JAJDDX010000454.1 GCA_029260055.1 Phycisphaerae bacterium | reverse complement strand
CCTGTGCCGCGCACCTGCAGCTTAACCTGAACCTCCCCTCCCCCGGTCGTAGTCCCCCACCTCCCGCGTGGGGATACGTGGCCGACTCCGGCGGGGTGTTACATGTCGAACCCGACTTCCGGAAACAGGTCGCCAATCACTGGGCGAATCCGGAAATAGCCATCGCCGCTCGTATGCGCACCGAGAGACCATGTGATGACGGCTTGACCGGGCGGCAGGGTCACGGTCTTGACCGATGCGGGGATATCAATGTAGGCGCTGTTGTTCTGGCCCGACCATGTCGGGACCGGTGCTACCCAGACATATTCGACATGCGCCGTCCCTCCGTGTGCAGCTTGCGCAACGGACAGTACTGCGCCCAACAACATGGCTTTCCTCTCCATGGCTGTTCTCCGGAATGTCTCGCCACGTGACACCGGATGGCCCGCCAACGCGACGAGACTACGGTTCACGCCGTGAACTACGAGGCTCTGGATGTTCGCACAATCTCGCCGGCCGTGCATCGGGGTTTTCATTGATGGGCGGGTGCAGATCGGCGAGTGAAGAAGCGGGCCGCACAGCTGACGATATAGCGCTTTGGGGCGTCTGGAGGCTTCGACGGTTCCGGGTGTCGGCACTGGTGGCAAGCCACCAGTGGCACCCTTCGCAGAGTTGCCTTAGCGGAGCGATTCGGCCCAGTCGGTGACGGCTTCTATGCCTTCGTCGCGGATGGTGGAGACTCTCCAGATCGGGCGGTCGCCGCCGACGGCACTTCGCAACTGTGCCTCAGTCGCCTCGACGCCGACGAGGTCGGACTTGTTGACCACGAAGCAGTTGGCGATCTCCATGATGCCGGCCTTGGAGAACTGGACCGAGTCCCCACTGTCGGGCATGAGTAGCAGCATGATGTGATCGGTCAGGTCACGCACAGCCACGTCGGACTGCCCCGCGCCTACCGTCTCTACCAGGATGTAATCAAAGCCGAAGCCGTTGAGTGCGTCGACGATCTCGCGGCAGTGCGGGCCGAGGCCGCCCTGTACCGGGCCGGACGAGAGCGATCGCATGAAGAAGCCCGCGTCGGGTGAGCCGGTCATCATGCGCAGGCGATCGCCGAGTAGCGCCCCGCCCGTGACCGGGCTGCTGGGGTCGACGGCTACGACGGCGACCTTCTTGCCGCGATCGCGCAGTTGGTGACCCAGCCGGGCAATGAAAGAGCTTTTGCCTACGCCGGGGCTGCCGGTTACGCCGATGACCGACGCATTGCCCTTGGGCGGCGACCAGCCATCAAGCTTCATCTCGAGCTGGATCGCGGAGAGCAGCCTTGCGAGATAGTGCGGGTCACCCTTTTCGTAGCCCGATTTGATTTCGTCGATTGCCAGCTTCGGCCGCGCGGCGGCTAGCTGGCGCATCTTGGCGACGATGTCGTCGATGGCTGAGCCGGGGTTGAAGACAGCCGCGACGCCCATTTCTTCGAGCTTGGGATAGTCCGCCTCGGGTACGATGCCGCCGAGAACGACGGGGATGTGCTCTACGCCGAGTTCCTTACGGAACCGCAGCATCTCGGGCATGACCGTCATGTGGGCGGCAGAGAGCAGGCTGACGCCGACTACGTCCACATCTTCCTGCAGGGCCGCGTGCATCGTGGCCTCGCAGGTTTGCCACAAGCCGGTGTAGATCACCTCGATGCCGGCGTCGCGGAATGAACGTGCCAGAACCTTGACACCGCGATCGTGCCCGTCGAGCCCGATCTTGGCGAGCAGCACGCGCGGAGCGTGTTTCGTGCTATGCAACGGTTGGTCTCCCTGGGCTTGATCTCCCGTAACCGGCTTTGCAGAGGTTACCATTCCGGCCCCCCGTCGTAGGCACCGAACACGGACTTGAGGGCCTCGGCCATCTCGCCAACGGTGGCGTCCGCCTCGGCGCCTTCGATCAGCGCCGGCATCATGTTGACACCGGCCTTGGCGTCGTCGTGGATGCGTTTCAGGGCGGCTGCGTGTTTGGCTTGATCGCGCGTTGCCTTGAGTTCCTCGAGGCGGCGAACCTGCTCGTCCTCCGTCTCCTGCGTGATGATGAGCGTCGGCACGGACGGTGCGTCGTCGTCGACGAAGTCGGTGACGCCGATAACCTTCTGCTGCCCCGCGTCGATGGCACGCTGCTGGGCGTGAGCGGACTCGGCGATGGCGCGTCGGAAGTAGCCTCGGTCGATGGCCGGAAGTACGCCGCCCATGGCGTCGACCTGATCGATGATGGCCCAGGCCTTGGCCTCGATCTCGTTGGTGAGCTTCTCGATAAAGTAGCTGCCGGCAAGCGGATCGACCGTTTGCGTGACGTTTGACTCATGGGCGATGAGCTGCTGGGTACGCAGGGCGACCTTGGCTGCCTCTTCGGTCGGGAGGGCGAGGGTTTCGTCCATGCTGTTGGTATGCAGCGACTGCGTGCCGCCCAGCACGCCGGCCAGCGCCTGGAGTGCCACGCGGACGACGTTGTTGATGGGTTGCTGTTCGGTAAGCGTCACCCCGGCTGTCTGGCAGTGGGTGCGCAGAAGCCAACTGCGCTCGTTCTTCGCCCTGAAGCGGTCGCGCATCACGTGTGCCCAGATGCGGCGAGCCGCCCGAAGCTTGGCGATTTCCTCGAAGAAGTCGTTATGCATATCGAAGAAGAAGCTCAGGCGCGGGGCGAACTCGTCGACGGCCAGGCCGCGGTTGACCGCGCCATCGGCGTAGGCGATGCCGTCGCGCAAGGTAAACGCCAATTCCTCTGCCGCCGTCGAGCCGGCTTCGCGGATGTGGTATCCGCTGATGCTCACGGTATTCCACTGCGGCATGTGGCGCGTGCAGTATTCGATGGTGTCGACCACGAGCCCGAAGCTGGGCACGGGCGGGAAGATGTATTCGTTTTGGGCGTGGAACTCCTTGAGGATATCGTTCTGGAGTGTTCCACGTAGCTGATCGAGCGGGACGCCCTGCTCTTTGGCGACGGCGATGTAGAAGGCGAGCACGATCGCCGCCGGGGCGTTGATGGTCATGCTGGTGCTGACCTTGGCGAGGTCGATGCCGTCGAACAGGCGTCTCATGTCCGCCAGGCAAGCGATGGCCACGCCGCAGCGCCCCACTTCGCCTAGTGCCAGCGGGTCGTCACTGTCGCGACCCATGAGGGTCGGCAGGTCGAACGCGGTGGACAGCCCGGTCTGGCCCTTTTCGAGGAGGAACTTGAACCGCTTGTTGGTGTCGTCGGCGCTTCCGAAGCCTGCGAACTGGCGCATCGTCCAGAGTCGGTCGCGGTACATGGTGCGGTGCGGACCGCGCGTGAACGGAAACGAGCCCGGCTCACCGAGCGCCTCGGCGTGATCGAACGCGCCGAGGTCCTCCGGTCCGACGAAGGGCTTCTCGTCGGGCTTGTTGGCGGAGCCTTGCCCGGAGTTGACCGACGGACGAATACTCATACTTACGCTTACTCCATCCAGGACGCGGGACGCTTTTCGAGGAAGGCTGCAATGCCCTCCTTGGCGTCCGAGGTTCCGAAGCACTCGGCGAAGGCGGCGATGTCGTCGCCGGTGCGCCATGCTCGCTTGGCCAGCGCGATCGCCTGCGGCGCGCCTCGTTTGAAAGTCTGACAGAACGCGGTCACGCGCGGCATGAGGTCTTCGGCGCCGTTGACGACCTCGTCAATCAGCCCGAGCGGCACGCCGTCCTCGGCGGAAATCGGTAGCGCGGACAAATACAACTTCTTGGCCCGCGCGGCGCCGATCAGCTTCGTCATCCGCGGAATGCCCGCCCAGCCGGGCACGAGGCCCAGCGACGTCTCCGGAAGGCCGATCTTCGCGGACTTCACCGCGATTCTAAAATCGCACGCCAGCGCCGTTTCCATACCGCCGCCCAAGGCCGCCCCGTTCAGGGCAGCCACGGTGATCGACGGAAGCGACTCGATGTCGTTGAGCACTTCTTGGCCGAGCTTGCCGTAAGCGGCTGCCTGGTCCGCGTTGAAGGAGGCCATCGCCTTGATGTCCGCCCCTGCGGCGAAGACCTTGCCTTCGCCTGTCAGGATGGTGGCACGAACGCCGTGGGCGCCGGCGACCGTCTTGACTTCTTTCTGGAGGTCGCGGAGCACGTCGGCGGACATGACGTTGATACCCTCGGCGGTGTGGAGGGTTATCGTCGCGATGGAGCCGTCTATGTCGGTTCGTATTTGTGTCCTACTCATGGCGCTTACTCATAGGGATAGAAGCCGTGTTTGGACTTTCGGCCCAGCCTGCCCGCCTGCACCATCTTACGCAGGAGTGGGCAGGGACGATAGCGATCCTCACCGAGATCGCGGTGGAGGACCTCCAGGATGAACAGGCATACGTCGAGGCCGATCAGGTCGGCCAGGGCGAGCGGCCCCATCGGATGAGCCATGCCGAGTTTCATGATCTCGTCGATGGCCTCGGCTTCAGCCACGCCGTCCTGCAACGTGAAGATCGCCTCATTAATCATAGGCATCAGAACGCGATTCGACACGAAACCGGGATGATCGTTGCACTTGACGGGTGTTTTGCCGACGGCTTCGGCGTAGCGAAGCGTCTGAGCCACGGTTTCGTCGGAGGTCTGGAGGCCGCGCACGACCTCGACCAGCTTCATCACCGGCACGGGATTGAAAAAGTGCATGCCGATGAAGCGGTCCGGCGCCGCGGTTTCGGCCGCGAGTTGCGTGATGCTGATGCTGGAAGTGTTGCTCGCGAGGATGCCGCCCTTTTCGAGTGACTTCTCGGCAATCTTCAGGATTTCGATCTTGGTCTCGGGCTTCTCGGTGGCCGCCTCGATGAGCAGCGGCACGGTGCCGATGTCATCCATTTTCTTGACGAGTTGGACTCGTTCGACGGCGCCGGCTGCGTCGTCGGCGGACATCTTGCCCTTCTCGACGGCGCGGTTGAGGAGCTTCTTGATCGTGCCCTGCGCACTTTCGAGCGCCTTAGGCACCACGTCGAAGAGTCGCACCGTCGCTCCGGACTGCGCGAAGATCTGCGCGATACCTCGTCCCATCGTTCCTGCGCCCAGCACGGCGACGGTCATGCCTTTTACATCTGTCATGGTGTGGACTCCAATCCCTCCGACCCGGACTCGATCAGTTTTTCGCCAACGAGCCGTTGACCGCTACGCCAGACCGCGCGCGATGACGACCCGGTGAATCTCGCTGGTACCCTCGTATATCTCGGTGATCTTGGCGTCGCGCAGATAGCGCTCGACGGGGTAGTCCTTGCAGTACCCATAGCCGCCGAAGACCTGGACCGCGTGGTTGGCCGAACGGGACGCGGTCTCTGCCGCGAACAGCTTGGCCATGGCCGCCTCCTGGGCGTAGGGCTTGCCCTGATCCTTGAGCGACGCCGCGCGATACACCAGCAAGCGCGAGGCGGCGTAGCCGACGGCGATGTCGGCGATCTTGTTCTGGATCGCCTGGAACTTGCCGATCGGCCGATTGAACTGCACGCGCGTCTTGGCGTATTCGCTCGCTTCGTGCAGGCAGGCGGCGGTGATACCAAGCGCCTGCGATGCGATCCCGATACGTCCGCCGTTAAGCGTAGTCAGCGCCACCTTGAGGCCGCGACCTTGCTCACCGAGCAGTGCGTCCTTCGGCACCACGCAGTCTTCGAAAATGTACTCGGCCGTCGACGAACAGCGAATGCCGAGTTTCTTCTCCAGCTTTCCGGTTTTCAGGCCGGGCGTCGGGTTCTCGACGATAAACGCACTGAGACGGCGTTTCGGCTCGTCCGGATTGGTCACGGCGATGAGCACCATGACGCCGGCCTCTTTGCCGTTGGTCACGAAGATCTTGGAGCCGGTGATGTGCCAGCCGTCGTCCTTGAGGACGGCCGCACAGGTCGCGGCGCCTGCGTCGGACCCGCTGCCCGCTTCGGTCAGCGAGAGGCAGCCGATGGTTGTGCCACTGGCCATCCCCGGAAGGTATTTCTGCTTTTGCTCCTCCGTACCGAAGGTCATGATCGGATCGACACAGAGGGAGCTGTGCGCGCTAATCAGCACGCCCGCGCCGGCGCAGGCTTTCGAGATTTCCTCAACCACGATAGAGGAGGCGACCACGCCCATACCGGCGCCGCCGTACTGCTGCGGAATGGTGATGCCGAACAGGCCCATCTCGGCGATCTGTTGCCGCAGCGCATCGGGCATCGACGATTCGTGATCACGCTCCTCGGCACCGGGTGCCACCTCGTTGGCAGCGAACTCGGCGACCTGCTGCTGGAGCATTTGGTGATCTTCGTCAAACGAGAAGTCCATGAGTATGTCCTAGAGTTCGAGTAGGTGTCTTGCGATGATCATGCGCTGAATCTGGCTGGAGCCCTCGCCGATTTCGGTCAGCTTGGCGTCGCGCAGATAGCGTTCCACGGGCACTTCCTTGGTGTAACCCATGCCGCCGTGGATTTGGATGCCGTTGAGGCAGGCCTTGGTGGCCGTCTCGGACGCCATGAGCTTGGCCATGGAGGCATCGACATTGCAGGTCTCACCTGCATCGGAGAGGATCGCCGACTTGTGCGTGAGCAGCCTGGCGGCGTCGATTTCCATCGCCATGTCCGCTAGCATGAACTGGATGCTCTGGTGCTCGAAGAGCGGCTTGCCGAAGGCCTCGCGCTGCTTGGCGTAGGCGAGCGATTCCTCCAAGGCGCCGCGGCCCAGGCCGACCGCCATGGCGGCGATCGTGATGCGACCTCGCTCGAGCACCTTCATCGAGTCGACAAACCCGCCGTGAAGCTCGCCGCAGAGGTTCTGCTTCGGGACACGAAGGTCTTCCAGTGTCAGGCCCACCGTGTCGGAGCCCCGCATGCCGAATTTGTCTTCCTTGGGTCCGATGATCAGGCCCGGCGTGCCGCGTTCGACGATGAAGGCACTGATGCCGTCCTTGCCGCCCTCGGGCTTGGTGCGGGCCATAATCACGTAGACGCCGGCGTAGTGGCCGTTCGTGATCCAGTGCTTGGCCCCGTTGAGGACCCAGGTGTCGCCGTCGAGGACGGCCTCGGCCTTCATGGCGGCGACGTCGGAGCCGCAATCCGGCTCGGAAAGGGCCCAGGCGCCGAGGGTCTCACCCGTGGCGAGTTTGGGCAGGTATTTGGCTTTTTGTTCGTCGTTGGCGCCGATCAGGAGATGGGCACTGCACAGCGCGTTGTGCGCATCCAGCAGCAGCGCGGTGGCGCCGCAGTGCCGCGCGATCTCCTCCATGATCACGGCTGCGCCGAGATCACCGAGCCCGGAGCCTCCGAACTCGGGCGGAATGAAGATCCCGAGGAAGCCCAGTTCCCCGAGCTTCGCGACCACGTCACGCGGGATGTCGGCCTCCCGATCCCATCGGCGCGCGTCGGGTGCGATGGTCTCGGCGGCGAAGCGCCGCGCGACATCCTGCAGCGCTACAAGTTCTTCCTGAAGTTCGAAATTCATAAGGATTCGAGCCTCGATTTCGCAAATCGTTTTAACACAAGAGCTTGCGCCGCCATGAGCACTTGGCGACTCGGGTGGCTACGCTGGCCGGGCCACCGCCACACCGGCCTACACATCACGTGCCACAGCGCCCGGTTGTGGGCGAGGGCGACGCTCGTCACCTAGCGGCGAGTGCTCGGCCGATGACGATCCTCTGGACCTCGCTGGTTCCTTCATAAATCGTGGTCACGCGGGCATCACGGTATAGCTGCTCGACGCGGCACTCGTTCACATAGCCCGTGCCGCCGTGGACTTGGACCGCACGATAGGCGATCCGGTTGGCGGCCTCGGAGGCGTAGAGTTTGGCCATAGCACTTTCGGCGGGGACGGGCGCTCCGGCGTCGACGTTGCACGCGGCCCGCCACGTTAGCAACTTGGCTGCTTCGAGTTCGGCGGCGCTTTGGGCGATCATATCGGCGACGGCTTGGAACTTCCCGATGGGCCGTCCAAACTGCTCACGTTGCCGGGCGTAACTGATCGATTCGGCCAGGCAGGCTTCGGCGATTCCGGTCGCTTGGGCGGCGATGCCGATGCGCCCTTCGTTGAGACTGGCGAGGAACACCTGCAGGCCCTGCCCCACCTCTCCGACGAGGTGGTTTTCGGGCACGAAGACGTTGTCCAGACTGATGACGGCGGTCTCGCTGCCGCGAATCCCCATCTTGCCGTGTATCTTTGTTCGCCCGATGCCCTCTTCGTTGCCGTCGATCAGAAAGGCGCAGAGGTTCTTTTTACTCGACGTTCCCTCGAGCCGCGCGAGGGTGAGGAACCAACGCGCGTGCATGCCGTTGGTGATCCACATCTTTTCACCGGTGACGCGGAATCCACCGTCCGCGCGAACAGCGCGTGTGGTCGTGGCACCGGCATCGCTGCCCGCGCCGGCTTCCGAGAGGCAGAACGCGCCGAAGTGGCCGGCTTCTCCCCAGTTGGCCAGCGGCTCCTGACGCAGGGCATCGGTGGCGAACTTGCGGATGTTGTTGCCCACCATGCTGTGCACGGAGATCGTGACCGCCACTGACGGTGACCAACGAGACAGCTCATGCAGGATGGCTGCGTAGACGCGGTACTGGCAGCCGAGGCCGTTGAGGTCCTCGGGCACGGTCATGTTGAGCAAGCCCATCTCGGCAAGTTGAGGCAGTACCTCGGCGACGGAGGACTCGTCCGCGTCCCATCTTCGATCACGCGGCAGCAGCTCGGCCTCCGCGTATTCGGTTACAGCCTCGATCATCATCCGGTGGTCATCAGAGATATCAGCGCCGGGCGGAGCGAGTGACATGCGGTCGTTCCTCATTCGAGCGGCGTCGGCACCGACGCGCCGAGCGCGTGCCGTGGCGTCGCGAAACGCTGGATTCACGGCGGAAAACGCTCTGGCCGCCGAGTCCGGAGTATAGTGGTGCCGCCGAGGCGGCGTCAACGCGATGGGACCTAGCGCCGCTTCCGATTGGATCTGGCCGCACGGGGATCATCGCTCGCCCCGCCGCGCCGGTCGCCGGAATACCGGGCCATGGCTTATAGGTGTCGTGCAATCGGCCTCGGGAACACGCCCGGTGGCCCGGCGCCGGGTGTATCGTAGACTCTTTTCGAGTGCGACAGAAGGCACGGCCAAGCCACTCGCAGCGAGCTACGCACGAGGGGCTAACGAAGCGGAACGACGGTTCCGCGGCAGGCCGAGCCGACCACACTCACCCACACGCCGCCGGGCCGGTATCGAGTCGGCCTGACAGGACGGAATCGTGTGACTGGAGGGGAGGCGAAGGCTGGGGGGCAAGAGCGAACCGACCAGATCCACGGGATTCCGCCAACGCAAGAAAGAACGGTGCTTCCTGGAGGGGAATGCACGGCGCCGGCCGGGCTTGCGGTAGCACTCTATGTGCGGCCGTCTGCCCGGCCGTCCCGCGCGCGCAGCAAGCCGCGGATACGGTCGCATAGCGTGTCAGCCGTTGAGCAATCCAGCGAGCTTGGGCTCGCGAAGGACATGGTCGGTCGGGACCATGGTAATCACGTCCCAGGGGCAGATTTGGGCGCACATCTTGCACCCGATGCACACTTGAAGATCAATCGTGCAGACGCCCATCGCGTAGCCGGCATGCAGGGGATCTGAAGTCTTATCGATGCAGTCGACGGGGCAGACCGTGACACAGGCATCGCAGCCCGTGCAAAGGTCCTCGTCCAAGATCGCGAGTTGTTTGGGAAGCTTCTTCTTCTTCGCCATCGGCCTGCGAACGCCTCGACGGTCAGGTACCGCGTTGTTTGCCTCGAGAACGCGGAATAGTACCGTTGGTCGGACGCGCCCGCAACTCGCCGTTTTCGGTTCGGTTCTTATGGGACGATCTTCCGTTGGTCGTTCCGTTGCGCCGCGCGGCGGGCGAGGCCTTGCGTCCGTTTCGTCGGCCGGCTTCGATCGCTTTGATGCAGACCTCAACACGGCGCGGTCGTTCGAGCTTGCGCATCGCGAGTTCGTCCACCGTGATCACACTGACGCCCTTTGCCTCGAACAGCCGGAAGGCTAGATCGGCGGCGTTGCGGTCCCAATAGCCGCAGGCATCGCGCACGACCGTGAGGCGCTTCTCCCGAGCGATGAGTCCGAGAGCTACGTTCTTGACCGCACCTTCCACGTCGTTGCCGAACAGCACGAATTCGCGGGCGGGCAACTGAGTCACAAACCGGTCCGCCTTGGGATTCGCGAGCAAGTCCTCGCCGCGCTGCCGGAAGATGACCTGTTGGCAATGGGAAAACAGGTCCAGCGGGACGGACAACGTATTGTCCACCTGCACCGTGGTTTGGCTCCGGAATACCGTGAACTCGACCTTCTGCTGCCCGATGGTGCCGTCAACACAGTGAGCCGGGCAGCCGCTGCGGGGCATTTCGCCGGTACGGTGCGAATCCACGGATGAGATGAGCGGTGCACCGTTTCGTTTGGTCCAAGCGACGACCCGTCGCAGAGCCGGCACTATATCGGCCGCGTTCGTGACGGGCCGGGCGCCGTCGGTCAGACACAGATCCCGCTGCGTGTTCAGATCGATGACCACACACGGATAGGACCGGCCGTTGGTTTGTTCCACCATCGCACGATTACCTCGGTCTGGTCGTTGGCGAGCGGGACGAGATTCGCAGTGGCGTCACAGCTCGCACCAAGTGGTCACGTTGGGTGGATTGCTTCTTCCCCATCCCAATGCCCTAGATTCGCTCCTTTGCGGGGTCGCTTCCGGAGCGCTGTGCCAGAGTCTATACGGGAATCCCCGGCCTGGCGAGCGTCGGTTCTATTTTTCTTAACGCTTTTCGAGAAAATGAGTTAACGCTGAATGGGGCCCGATAACCGGCTGTGATTTCCGTGTTATCCACCGGCTCGACGCCGGAAGCGCGGACCGGTTTCCGGAGGCGGAAGATGCTTCTCAGGCAGTCGGAAAGCCGATGTGGAGCGGTCCGCCCGGGCACGCGGACGTGGCCAAGGCTGATAATTCGGGGCGCTTGGGACCGACGGGATCGAAGGGCGGTGATCAGTATTGAACGGCGCGTCGAAGATGAGCGGTGCGAACTGTCTCAGGCGGCTGGGAGGGCGATTTCTGCGCCGTAGTACGGCAAAACTAGCGCGTGCGAGCGATGCAGGTTGTCGAACGTCCGAGTCGATATGAAGGGTAGTTATCGGACAGCCGCCGGCCGCAGAGGTTAACTACTTTGCCGAAGGCGGGCAGCCGATGAGACGTGCGAGGCTGGGGGCTTCAGCGCGAATCCCCCTATTTCGTCCGGGTGCGTGCGCACCGGCTCTCGGTCGTCAACACGCCCGACCCCGATCGCACGTCGCGCCCTAAAACTGAGGTCGTTACCTGTGACACGTTTCCGTCGCTTTCGCCTGTCGTGCGTCCTTCTCGGCGTCATGGTCGTCACCGGATGCGCCGCGCCCCAACCGACGAACGTCGAAGCCGAGCGAGCGGCTTCCCACCCGATGTTGGCGGCCGCACGCGCTCACCAGATTCGGATGTTCGGGGAGATCGACGACGGCGACCAGGGCAAGTATTTCACGCGCTCCGCGCTGTCGTTGCGTCAGCATTCGTTCACTGAGGTCGGCGGCGACTTCGATCCCGACCTGGATTCGCAAGGTCGACGGGTCGTCTTCGCCTCGACGCGACACAACACGAAGCCCGATCTGTACATCAAGTCGGTCCAAGGCGTCGCCGTGACACAACTGACGTCCGACCCCTCAGGTGATGTCCAACCCGTATTCAGCCCGGATGACACGAAGGTGGCGTTCGCCAGCAATCGCGGTGGGAACTGGGATGTGTGGATCATCGGTGGTGATGGCGGCCAGCCGGTTCAGGTCACGTCGACGCCTGCTGACGAGATGCACCCGAGTTGGTCACCGGACGGCTCGAAACTGGCCTACTGCAGCCTTCCGGAAGGCGGCGGGCAGTGGGAGCTGTGGGTGGTCGACGCCGTGGCGAGTGGAACGCCGAGGTTCATCGGATACGGCCTGTTTCCCGAGTGGTCACCGGTTGACAATACGATCATCTTCCAACGTGCGCGGGAACGAGGAAGCCGTTGGTTCAGCATTTGGACGTTGACTCTGATCGACGGCGAGCCGCGGTATCCGACGGAACTCGCCGCCAGCGCGCATCACGCGATGATCCTTCCGACGTGGAGTCAGAACGGGCGCATGGTCGCGTTCGCGAGCACCGAGAACGCACCGAGTACGGTCGGCACGTCCGCCATGGCGGAAGGTGCTTTCGACATTTGGATGATGGACGCAAACGGCGGCGGCAAGGCACGGCTGACGGACGGGTACACGCTGAACTACGCGCCCGTCTTCTCGCCGGACGGACGGATCTATTTCACGTCCAGCCGCCAGGGCTACGAGAACATCTGGTCGCTGCTCCCGGCGGGGCCTCCGCCTGCGGGCTCGGGCGGCGACATCGTAACGCGAGCCTCGACGAGCGTTCGTCCGGCGCCGGCTGTCAAGCGACAGAAGGATATTCGGACGGCCTCGGAGACGGTGGTACCGGAAGAGGCATGGAATTCAGACGTTTCGGACGAAAGAACGTCTCCTAATTAGACGATGATTTTTTTGTCCCGGCTCATTGAGCCTTCGGCTCCTGAGTGACCGGCTGCACGGATGGCGGCACTGCGAAGTCGAGCGGGACGCCCGGCAGGGATGCCGAGGAAGCTGGCAAGGATGGCCAAGCAAAACTGGCGTGAATTACGGGTATGGATGCCCGTCGTGGTGCTGGCAGGTACCTGGTTGTCGGTCGGATGTCGCATGAAGGAGCGGGTCGTCGAACCCGCGGTGATTGCGAATCCCGCCATGGGTCCGATGTCGATCGCGGTCGCACCGGCGTTGAACCAAAGCGGTTCGACGGATTTCGATGCGGATCGCTTCGCGGATCTGATGGCCGGCGAGTTGAGCTACGCTGATGGGGTTTCGGTAATCCCGGTCAGTCGTGTGTTGGCGGTGCTCGCGGCGCAGCGCATGGACGGCGTGGAGTCGCCCACGCACGCGCTCGAGATTGTGCAAGCACTTGGTGTTGACGCGATTCTGGTTTTCTCGGTGACTGAATATGACCCCTACGATCCGCCGAGCATTGGCATCACCGCTCAATTGTACGGTACACGGCCTGGGCAGAGCGGCGGGACGGTGGACCCGGTTACGCTTTCTCGGCAAGCCGCGCTCGCGGCGTCGAGTTCAGGACGCGTGCCTCGAGGGCTCATCGCCCAGACCCAAGGAGTCTTCGACGCGTCTCATGACTCGGTCGTCAGGGACGTTCGACATTACGCGAGCTACCGGCGCGGCGAACAGAGCCCGTACGGTTGGCGGAAGTACGTTGTAAGCCAGCAGCACTTCATACGGTACTGCTGTTATGCCACGATCAAGAGACTGATGGGATGGCAGGACGTGACGGAACTCGCGGATGGAGACCCGCGAGAGGTAAGGAAGCCATGAACGAGATTCGGCAGTTGTCGCTGGTAAAGGGCGAAGAGCGGTTCGTATTCCGTTATCCGCCCGGACAGGAAGCAGACGTCATCGACGCTTTTTCGTCGTTGGCATCGGACCGTGAGAGCGCGTTTGACTGGTTCGACGCTGCGGTCCTGAGTTACCAGATGGGCCGAAGGCTGGAGACGGAACTCGACCAGATCGCCACGTAGCCGATAGACCCGGTGGTAGTCGGCGCCTGTTCGTTGGAATGAGCATGGCGCATGGTGTTGGATTCGCCGAAGTGTAACAAGCGATCATGACTGAGAAATCAATCATTGACGAGTTCCTGAACTACCTGCGGTTCGAGCGTCACTTCTCGCCCCACACGGCGAAGTGTTACGCAGCGGATCTCGCCCAGTTCTGCGCCTTCCTCGGCGGAGATACGGCACGTGCAAGCGGCAGGCAGCATTTCGGCGCCTATGTCCCGACGGACGAAACTCCGACGGGAGCGAACGTCGACGGCACGGTCACCGAGACCGCCGTCCTCGTCGAGATGGGCGTGCAACAGAAGCTGCGCGAGGTCGAGACGGAGGACGTCAAGGAGTTCCTCGGGTTCCTCGGAACCCAGAACTACTCGAAGTCCACCATCGCACGCAAGCTTGCGACGCTGAGAAGCTTCTACAAGTTCTGCATGCGTCGCAGCTACGTCAAAGCCCATCCGCTGGCGTCGATCCGCACCCCGAAGCAGGAAAAACGACTTCCGAAGTTCCTGGAACTCGAACAGATCACGCGCCTCCTCGGGACGCCGGACACCAGCACGCTGCTGGGCTCGCGCGACCGGGCGATGCTCGAAGTGCTCTTCTCGACCGGTGTCCGCGTGAGCGAACTGGTTGACCTGAACTTCGGTGATGTCGACTTCGAAGGCGGCACGATCCGGGTGCGGGGCAAGGGCAAGAAACAGCGCACGACGCCGATCGGCCCGACGGCGATCGCGGCCATCAGGCGCTATCTCGAGCTTCGCCGCGCCGATGCCAGGTCAGCGACGTTCGACCAGAACGCCCTTTTCGTGAACAAGCACGGGCAACGGTTGAGCACTCGCAGCGTACGGCGCAAGCTGGACAAATACCTGTGCGAAGCGGGTCTCGATCCGTCGATCAGCCCTCACACGCTGCGGCACAGCTTCGCCACGCACATGCTCAGCAACGGTGCGGACCTGCGGAGCGTGCAGGAACTGCTGGGTCATCAGTCCCTGTCGACTACCCAGATTTACACGCACCTGACGACGCCGCGGCTGAAGGTCGCGTATGACGAGGCGCATCCGAGGGCGTAGACTCCGGCAAGATCGAACGACAGAATCAGACACAATCGACGCCGCGGGCCCCCGAAGGGCTCGCGGCGTTTTTCATTTCCGGCTTTTGGGTTCAAATCGCACATCGGGTTTATAAGTGCGGGCGGAGCGACCGCGTGGTAGACTTCCAGCGGCGTTGGAGAAGTGTAGCCCGAAAGGAGTGCTACGAACGTGATAGGCCCCATGACGTTGATCGTCGCACTGACCGTCGCCGTGATGTTCATCATCGGCGCGGTGCTGGTCAGGAAGGCACGGCGCGAGGGCTCGGCGGCGCGGCAAACGATCGCGTGTCAGCAGTGCGGAACGGCCAACGCGGACCACGCGAAGTTCTGTGCTCAGTGCGGAGCGCCGATGTCCGTTTGAGACGGCCTCGGCGGCTGCGTCGAGTTCAGACACGCCGGCGCGTCGTAACGGCACGTCGCGCGGACGGCCTATCCTCCCGCGAAGCGCGTCGACAAATCGGAAAGGACACATGCGATGGCTTTCGAAGATGATCAAGGGGCCGTCAGGCCGTCGATCCGGCCCCGAGCCGGGATCGTGGCCGGCGCGATCGGTTTTCTGGTCGTGCTGGCTGCGGCTGCGGGGTTGCTGCTCTGGTTCGTGATCCGCGTGGAGGTCAACGCCAACGAGATCCTGGTGTTGGTCAACAAGACGGGCAAGAAGCTCCCGGCGGAACTGCACGACGAGTTCGGCGACCAGGTCATCCTCTACCCCGCTTTGGTGGAACGGGTCGCTCAGATCACCGGCGAAAGCCCGGAACAAGTTCGCGACGGCTACAAGGGCATCCGCCTCGATAAGCTTCGTGAGGGGCGGTATTTCCCAAACCCCTACAGATTCAAGGTGGTCAAGTTCCCGGCGACGCTCATCCCGCAGGACCAGATGGGCGTGCTGATCAGGAAGTACGGCAAGCCGCTTCCGTATCCCAAGACGGTCGCTACGGAGGACGACGAACGTGGACCGGTCGCGGAAATCCTCCGCCCGGGACGACACGACGTGAACCTGCTCGCTTACCACGTGCAGCAGTTCCCCGCGATACAGATACCGGAGGGACGCGTCGGCGTGGTTACGCTGCTAAGCGGGCGCGAGCCGGAGAAGGCGAATACCTATACGGTCATGCCGGGAGAAAAAGGCGTCCAGCACGAGGTTCGGCCACCGGGCTTGTACTACTACAACCCCTACCTCGAGCAAATCGAAGAGGTCGACGTCCGGAGCCACAAGTACGACATGCTCGGCCTCGACGCCATCCACTTCCCGTCGGGCGACAGCTTCACCATCACGATCGAGGGCACGATCGAATGGGCGATCCGGCCGGACAAGGTGGCCGAGGTGACGGTCGCTTACGGAGACGAAGAGGACATCCTCCAAAAGATCATCCTGCCGAACGCCCGGAGCATCTCGCGGATTCAGGGATCGAAGCTCAAGGCGCCTGAGTTCATCAGCGGGCGCACACGGACGGCGTTTCAGGTCAAGCTGCTGACGGAACTCAAGCGGGAGTGCTGGCAACAGGGCATCGACATCAAGGCGGCCTTGGTACGCGACATCCTGCCGCCCTCGGAGATCGCCAGCCTCATCAGCAAACGGGAGCAGGCCGACCAGGAGATGGAGCGGTCGACCAACGAGATGGAGGAAGCCAAGGCCCAGGCTATGCTCGTGGAACAACAGGAACTCCAGGAGCAGAACAAGGCGATAGGCGACGCACGCCGTGAGGTGGTGACGGTCACCAAGGAGGCGGAGCAACGGAAGGTCATCGCCGTCACGCAGGCAAACCGGCAGTTGGAGGTCGCTAAGCTGACGTTGGAGGCTGCGGAGAAGCAGGCGGCGGCCACGCGCTCACGCGGCCAGGCCGACGCGAACGTTGTACTGTACGAGTATCAGGCGCAGGCCGAGCCATTGGCTCGTTCGGTCCGGGCGTTCGGCGACGGCACGACGTACGCCCAGCACTTCTTCCTGGCGAGAATCGCACCCTCGGTCAAGTCGATCCTGACGAACACGGAGGGACCGTTCGCCGAGGTATTCAAACGGCTGCAGACCTTCGATAGCTCTGCGGAGAAAGGAGGTGGCCAATGATGCGCCGCGTTATACCTCTGCTCATCGGGATGTTGTTGATCGCCGCGGCCGTCGTCACGGCAGGTTTGTGGTTCTCGTTCCGCGTGTACGTGCCGGAGAATAAGTGTGCCGTGCTCATCCGCAGAACGGGTAGCGAACTGCCCGCACATCAAACCGTCGCACGCGAGGCAGGCCAGAAAGGTCTTCAGGAAGCGGTGCTCGGGCCCGGGCGCTACTTCTACAACCCTTATCGCTGGGACTACGAGATTATTCCGCTGATCAGTATTTCAACGGGCGACCCGAGCACCTGGCAGTGGATTCATTCGCTGGATGACACCCAGCGGGATGCCCTGCGCGCCGGCACCTTCAAGTTCACCGGCGACTTTCCCGAGATCGGCGTCGTGACGCGCAAGATCGGCACCCACCCGCCGCCGGGCCAGCAGATCGTGGCGCGTGACTCCGGGATGAAGGGTATCCTCGAGGAGGTTCTCACGCCCGGCACGTACAAGCTCAACAAGTACGTCTATGACGTCGAAATCCACCCGGCCGCCGTCATTCCCGCCGGTTTCGTCGGCGTGGTCACGAATCTCTTCGGCGACGCATCGGAGGCGGTGTCCACCCCCGACGAACTGGACTTCACGAGCGAACGCGTCGCGGATGCCGGAGATGCACCCGAGACCGAACCGCACACAAGCTACGTTCGACCGCTCGCCAAGCCCGGTGAGCGAGGTACGCAGCAGGATGTGCTCCAGCCCGGCGTCTACTTCATCAACCCGAAGCTCAAGAAGGTGACGCTGATCGAGATCGGGTTTAACGAGTACTCGCAAATCAAGATCAGCGAAGAGGAGAACTTCCGTATCTCGTTCCCCTCGGACACCGGGTACGACATCAAGGTCGGCGTGACGGTCGTGTGGGGCATCCACCCGCAGCATGCGGCTGAGATCATCAACGAGTTCGGTAACGTCGATCGCGTGCTGGACAAAGTGATCGGCCCGCAGTTGCGTTCGATCTGCCGGAACATCGGCTCGACGTACGCCGCGCGGGACTTCATCCAGGGTGAGAAGCGGGAGCGGTTCCAGCAGGATCTGACCGCGGAGTTGCAGCGCATCGGGAAGCAGAAGAACCTGGAGGTACTGCTCGCACTGATTCGAGAGATCGAGGTCCACGCGCCGACCGCGCGGGACGGCGACACCGATACCACGGAAGATCTCAAGCGGACGATCCAGCAGAGCTATATCGCGATCGAGAACCAACTCACGAAGGCCAAGCAGCGTGATGCAGCCGCGGTCAAGGCGAAGCTCGAGGAAGAGCAGAAGAAGGTCGAGATCGCGCGTGAGACCATCAGTGCTCAGACGCGCGTGATGGTTTCCGGCATCCTGGCGGATGCCGAGAAGGAAGCGGCTCAGATCGATGCTCAGGCGGAACTGGAGGTCGCCACGATCCAGCAGGAGGTGGCGTTGCTCGATGCCAAGCGTACCGAAATCCTCGGCAAGGCACACGCCGATGTCGAGAAGATGAAGAACGACGCGGAAGCCGAAGGTTACGAGATGCTCGTCGGCGCGCTGGGCAGCGGCGAGGCGTACAACCTCTATACGTTCGCGGAGAACTTCCAGCCGGAGTCGATCCGGATGTTCTTCGCCGGGGACGGGACGTTCTGGACGGACTTGTCGCGGTTCGAGGAGGCTGGGGCGGCGAAGTTGCTGGGCGGTGCGACGGCGCCGGCCTCAAAGGCGGAGTAGCCCATCGACCAGCATCGGTAGACGATCGGGTGCCACGGACAAGCGGCAGCTTGTCCGTGTAGACGACGCCACTGGTGGACAAACCATCGGCGGCACCCAAGAGTCAGAGAAAGGACCGTATGATGGCGAGCTACCGCTGCACCGCAATCGGCTGCCCGGGCTTTCACCTCAACCAGTGGGACACATGCAGCAGACCGCAGAGTGGGTTTCGCTGCCTTGAGCCCACCTGTCTCGGCCTTCACACCACGGGCCTCGAGAAGTGCCGGCCGACCCTCCGCACGTACCGGTGTATCGAGCCGGGTTGCCCGGGACGGCATGTCGCACCGCATGAGAGCTGCCTGCGTGCACCGACCACGTACCGTTGCTCGGCGCCAACATGCCACGGTTTGCACCGGAACCTGTTGGACAGTTGCGGCCCGCCACCGACACACCGATGCTCGGAATTAGGGTGTCACGGACTGCATCGCTATCCTGGGGAGAGGTGCATTCGGTCCCCGGAGCTGTACTACTGTTCAAAGCCGGGTTGCCTCGGGCACGGTGGTTCGTGGCAGAAGTGTCCCGGCGCCCCGTTCTGACGCCGCGCCGGACACGATCGGAGCCACCGTCCGGTTAGGCTTCAGCTACTTGCCAATGCAGAAGTTTGCGAAGACCTGGCCGAGTAGGTCCTCGGTGGTTACGTCGCCGGTGACGGCACCCAGGGCGTCGAGCGCCTCGCGCAGTTCGAAAGCTAGCACGTCGGCACAGTCGATCGTTTCGGAGGCGCCGCGTGCCAGATCGGCGGATCGAGCGAGGGCTTCCGAAGCCAGTCGGATTGCCGCGTGTTGACGCTCGGACAAGATCACGCCTTCTGCTGCCGTCGTGCCATCGCCGCTGCCCAGAGCCTGCCGTAAGTGCTCACTTAGCTCGGCGATGCCCTCCCCCGTTATGGCGCTGATGGCGCAGACGGGGCCCAGTTCCCAAGGCTCGATGACGGCCGCGGCCGGCCCCACCGCCTCCGGCGTCAGCAGATCAGACTTGTTGGCGGCGACGACGATCTTCGACACATCGAGTGACCGAATGACGGACAGCAGATGCTCGTTGTCGGCGGCCGTGATGTCGAGCACGACGCAGAGCAGGTCGACGCGCTCAGCCTGCGAGAGGGTCAGCTCGCGGGCTTGGGCGATGATCTGATCTTCCGACCTGTCGACGCCCGCTGTGTCGAGCAGGATCGCTTCGCCATTCTCAAGCTCAATCGGAGCGGAGAGTACGTCACGCGTCGTGCCGGCGGCGGCTGCACAGATCGCTCGGCTCGTGCCCGACAGCCGGTTCATCAGGGTGCTCTTGCCGGCGTTTGGCGGTCCGAAAAGCAAGATGCGCGGCAGCACGTCGAGTCGTTCGATCGTGGCCGGTTCGGCGAGCAGCGGTTGCAGACTCTCGCTGATCTCCTCGAGTCGCTTGCCCAACTCGGGCGGTGTGATGAAGTCGATGGGCTCTTCGGCGAAGTCGATGTCAGCCTCGACGAGGGCGAGTAGCTCCGCGAGCGCATCGCGTACGGTCCGCACGTCGCGATTGAGCGATCCGTCCATCATCCGGCGCGAGGCGCGGAGTTGCGTGTCAGTCTTCGCACGGATCAGGCCCGCGACAGCCTCTGCGGATGCGAGGTCCTTCGCTCCGCTCACGAAGGCTCGGGCCGTGAACTCGCCGGGCTCTGCCGCCACGGCGCCAAGCGAAATCGCCCGCTTGCGGACCAATTCCAAGGCCGCAGGCGCGCCGACGGTGTGCATCTCGACCATGTCCTGGCGGGTGTAGCTGTGCGGCGCGCGGAACAGGTAGAGATCGGCGGGCAGCCCCAGATTAGGTTCAATCTCCACTTCGCCGCGAGTACGGGTCGAGCCGAGTCGCGCCGAAAGCGGTACCAAGTCGTCTGCCGTCGTCATCCGGTCCGCGATGTCGACGGCGCGTGGGCCGGACAGGCGTACGATGCCTATCGCACCGTGCCCCGGTGCCGAGGAGACCGCAACTATCGTATCGTCCAGGCGATCGAGCATGAGTTTGAGGCTGTCCCTGTCTGTCGTGAGGCCGAGTCCGGCGATTCTTCCCGCGACGGTGGCGATGGGCCGCGGGTCTATCGGACCCTTGGATGTTATCCGCTGGATGTTATCCACGCCGGAGACTGGCCTCAACGGGCCGAAGCCCGTATTGTCCATATGACGACAGGCGGGATGCGAGGACTCATTCAGGTGGACACCGACACGAAGCACATCTTCGAGGAGCTTGCGCACGGACGTGATCTATCGCGCGAGCAGTCGCGGTGGATCTTCGGCCGAATCATGGCCGGTGAATTGCCGGAAAGTGCCATCGGTGCCCTGCTCGGGGCGTTGATCGTCAAGGGCGAGGCGGTTGATGAGGTGGTCGGTGCGGCTGAGGCTATGCGAGCCAGTGCGGTGGGTATCCGGTGCGACGCGGATTGCGTGGATACCTGCGGCACGGGCGGCGACGGGATCAGCACGTTCAACGTATCGACGACGGCCGCGATCATCGCCGCGAGCGCCGGCGCCACGGTCGCTAAGCACGGTAACCGCTCGACCACACGGGTCAGCGGCAGCACGGAAGTGCTGACATCTCTCGGGATCGACGTAGAGGCCCCCCCGCCCATCGTGGAGGCCTGTCTGGCCAAGGCGCGGATCGGTTTCTTGAACGCGCGGGCGCTGCACCCGGCGATGCGGCACGCGGCGCCGGTCCGTCAGGCCATTCCGGTTCGTACGATCTTCAACCTGCTAGGGCCACTGACCAACCCTGCCGGCGCCCGGCGCCAGGTGCTTGGTGTACCGCATCCTCGCCTGCTCGATCTGATGGCGCAGGCACTTCTCGACCTCGGGACGACCCACGCCTGGGTCGTTCACGGTGGAGACGGCCTGTGTGATCTGACCGTTACGGCAGATACGACGATCGTTGAGGTACGCGGCGGTGGGCTGAAGCGGTTTAATGTGAACCCTGAAGACGCGGGGTTACCGCAAGGTCGACTCGATGACCTGCTCGTCCGAACGCCCGCGGAAAGCGCCGACGCCGTCAAGGCTATCCTGCGAGGCGATCCGGGGCCGCGCCGCGACCACGCGCTTCTGAATGCGGCGGCTGCGCTGGCTGTCGCGGGTGTGGCTACGGACCTTCGCGATGGCGTCGCTCGGGCTTCGCATGCTGTCGATTCCGGAGCGGCTGAGGGCACGCTACGATTGTGGCAATCGATCGCGACGACGGAGAAGGGCGAGGGGCAAACGTCATGATTCGATACGAGTGTGACAAATGCGGCGAGCGTCTCACGGCGAACGACCACAATCGGTTCATCGTGAAGTTGGAGATCTACGCGGCTGCCGGGCACGTCGACCTGGACACGGCTGACGAAGGCGATACCAGTGCGGCGCTCGATGCCGTCCTGGAACAGCTCCGCAGCGCCGACCCTGACGAGATCGAGGATCAAACCTACCGCAGTTTCCGATTCGATGTGTGTGATAACTGCCGGCGAAAGCTCCTGAAGCAGCCGCTGGGGTGATCCAACGCGGCACACGGAGATCGAGGCGCGCCGGGTGCCACTGGCGGCTTGACCGCCAGTGCCGGATTGATGCCACGACGGGCAAGCTGTCGCTTGAGGCTGTCGGGGAATTCAGGACAGACCTGCCGCTCTGTCGTCACGGGCCGACGAGGCTACCCGCAAGACGGAATGGGGTCGTGGACTGTCGCGCTTGATTCAGCCCCGAAGGGGCGCAATAGGCCAAGCCCAGGGCAACGCCCTGGGGATAGAACGCAAACCGGCGTCGACGAGCCCTGAAAGGCAACGCCGTGAACTGAAGCCGAGAATGGCCGTTGAGCCGCGCGAAGACGGGGAGCCGTTGCCCGAAAGACCGGCTGAGCGACGTTTTCGGCTTGGCGGGTGCCACGGACAAGCGGAGCTTGTCCGTGCTTCAGGCCACGGTTCGAACGGCCACGGACAAGCGAGTACGCTTGTCCGTGGCACCCAGACCGATGTACCCACATGTGTTCTTCCGTTCACGGCGTCGCCTGAAAGGGCGTCATAAGGAAGAGCCCTATCGCGCCCTTTCAGGGCTCGGGTCGCGATGCGTCGGGACGTACCCAGGGCGTTGCCCTGGGCTTTCGCTATCAGGCCCCTTCAGGGCCAAGCTTGGTAGCGGTAGCCGGCGCGACGGCACTCTGTGGATTCTCAACGCGCCGGAATTGCCGGACACGGGCAAACAAGTTTGCCCATGCCACCCATCACCTGACGTCTGACCGGGTACTCTTACGGAGCGGATTAGACGGTGCGTTTCGCGGCGGCGGCGAAAGGCCTCAGGGCCGCGATAAGCGTGTTGAATTCGGCCGGATCGAGCGATTGTGCCGCGTCCGTCCAGGCTCGCGTGTCGGATCGCTGGATCTCCACCAACAGCCCGTCGGCCCCGCAGGCGATGGCCGCGTTGCTCATTGGCGAAACCAGATCCGCCCGCCCCGTGCCGTGGGACGGGTCCACGATGATCGGAAGACGAGAGACCTGCTTGACGTGCGGTACCACGGACAGGGCCAGTGTGTTGCGGACGTACGTTTCGTGCGTGCGGATTCCACGCTCGCACAGTATGACGTTCCGATTGCCCTCCAGCATGACGTACTCAGCCGCCTGGAGGAACTCGTCCAGGGTCGCGCTCCAACCACGTTTCAACAGGACCGGCTTCGACTGCGCGCCGGCGGCAGCCAGCAAGTGCGTGTGGTGCATGTTGCGCGAACCGATCTGCAGCACGTCGGCGTAGCGTGCCACGAGATCGACATGTTCGCATCGCATGACTTCGGTGACGATGGCGAGCCCGGTCTTCTCACGTGCCAGCGCGAGCCATTCGAGCCCCTGCTCGCCGTGACCCTGGAAGGAATAGGGCGAGGTACGCGGTTTGAACGCCCCGCCGCGAAGCGCCACCGCCCCGGCCTCTTTGGCGGCGGCTGCGATTTCGAGAAGTTGTGTCTTGCTTTCAACGCAGCAAGGCCCGGCGATGATCGCGAGCTTTTGCGCTCCAATGGTGGCATGCTCGCCGAGCGGGACCTCGAACGTCGCATCGCCCGGCTTACGGTCTGCGGCGAGCATCGGACCCGCGCTGTCCACGACTTGATCGACCATGGGGTCGGCCTCGAGCCCGACGCGGTCAAACTTGCCGTTGACGCCCTGGACCTCGACCACTCTTCTAGCCTCGTGGTCGATGGGCAGGCCGATCAGTCCTTGCTGCTCGACACGGTGTAAGACGCGGTCGACATCCACTTGCGTGCTGTCAGCGTTCATGACTATGATCATGCCCGGTCTCCCTCAGGCACGGCCGCCATCGGCGAACACCCGACCGAACCGCCTATGCGCGTGCCTCGGGCCGCAGAGCGCGAGAGCCAACTCACTCGACCCTTCAGACGCACGCCGACGGGCGATCAATGGTGATATGCAGCTTCGTTCCCGTCGCACACATACCGCAAGCGCCCAGATAGCTACCCCCGACGCCTACGAAGGAACCAACCGGAGTTTGGTTACTTAAGTATATAGACTAAAGATCCGAGAGTTTGAAGTCAACCCGAAAGAAGTTTTCGCAGCGCCCCCGCGGCCGCATTAAAGCACGACTTACGGGCCGGCGAGCCCCGATTCGATGGGTGACGTACTCGAGGTGGCAGTGCGTTCGGTTTTGCGGTTTCCCAGTGCGTCAAACCGACAGAAAGGTGTCTCCTCGCTGCCAGAGGCGAGCGCGTTTCGAAGGGAGACGCGATCACGAGCGCCTCGTCGGATGTTGGTAGCGACAACCGCCCCGGCATCGTAGCCCCACGCAGCATGGCGGTCGGGGCCGATCGAATACTTCTCGCTGAAGCGGCGAGCAAAACCGGGGTCGATCCCGATCGAATCCGACGCCACCTGGAACACCCAGGGCAGCGGGATTTGCGTAATCGTCGCGTCGGATGGGCAAAGCGACAGCACCGGAAAATGGAACTTGGCTGCGAGCATCTCGGCCAGGTGCGTGCCCCGCCGCTCCGTGGATCCGATCACAGCAAGCACTTCGTCGGACAGGACCAAGTCGGTCAGTGCTCCGGTATTCTCGCCCCATCCTTCGGTTGCCTTGCCTGCTCGCGAGTCACGCACGAGCAACTCGATCGGCATCGCGTCGGGATGGTGGGCTGCGTCTTCGGCCAGGGCCATCCGTATGCCGCGGAGGGCGGCCTCGCCGCCTGCATCCAGCGGGAGGTAACATCCCACTCGATAAGTCTCCCGTACCGTGTCGCTTTGGCGCACCGGCGTTCGAGCCGTCGGCGCGGACTGAGCGAGGCTTCGGTATGGCGCTGGGGCGTCTGAGTTCAATGCGGCCTTCGTGAATTCCGCCGGACGGTAGACGAAGGCGCCGTTACGCACGGTGGCGATGTAGACGGGCCCTATGTCGTTGAGCGTCGTGTCGAACTCGATCGGCCCGGTCACGCCGTCAAAATTTGTGAAATCGTAGAGCGCGTCGCGGATGGCAAACCGCGACGGTCCCACCTTGGCGATGGCCGTCAGCAGGATGTTCGCACCGTCGTAGGCATGCGCCGCGAAGGTCTCCGGCTCGCGCTGGAACCTGGCCTTGTAGGCCTCCACGAACTCGGTGAGTTTGGGATCGGCGCGCGTGGGATCGTGCGTCGCGACGGCGACGACACCCTCGGCCGCCCCACCGGCAAGCTCGAGGAAGGTGCTACTTACCAGCCTGTCGCACCCGAAGATGCGCACCGGCATGTTCCTGCGCCGTATCTCGCGAACGACCGCCGCACAGTCGCGCGCGTCCCCCCACAAGACGATTGCCTCGGGTTCCGTTTGAGCGATTCGATCGAGTTGGAGGTCGAAGTCGTGCCGGCGGGGCTCCCACCGCATTTCGACGCGAAGGGGGTGTTTGAGACGCCTTGCGGCGTCGCGGAACTCGCCGATTCCCATGCGACCGAAGCGGTTGTTCACGCGGAGCATCGCGACCTTCTCGATGCCACATTCGACGAAGATGTGATGGGCCAGCGCGTAGCCCTGCTGGCGAGCGTCCGCCATGCAGCGCAGGAGCCACGGGATATTCGTCTCGGTCAAGGTCGGGTCTGTTGTGGCGGTGTTGACCATCGCCAACTGCACCTTTAAGGCGACGCGCAGAGCGATGTGCGTGTTGCCGCCGTCGATCGAACCTATGACGGCCACTACGTCGTCTTCGTACTTGAACGCGACCATTTCGTTCGAACTTGCGCCCCAGAGGCCGCTGTCCGCCCTTTTCACGAGTTCAAACGGTCTGCCTTGATAGCCGCCGGCGGCATTGGCCTGTTCGATGGCGAGCGTGACGGCGTCGAGCATTTCCTGGCCGAGATCGCCGTCCGGTGCATCGCCGAGCGGCGCGAAGAAGCCGATGCGGATCGGTTCGCCCGCGACCACGTGCTGCTTGTCGTCGATGACGCCGCGGAACGGCAGGATCTCCTGGAAGAACCGCGTGTAGGGATCGACGAAGCTTCGATAGGGAATGACCATGTCAGGCGTTTTGCCGTAGACCGGCACCGGCTTGTGCTCCTCGGCCGGTTTTGGGGCCGGCGTCTGGGCGGCCAGAGGCGTCGCGAAAAGCAGATACAATGCCAGCCACATGAGATGTGCGCGGTTCATCGTCCTTTCGCCTCCGTGTTCTTGGTCAAACGGGGCTCATCGGCTCCGATTGGCGCTCGGCGGGCGGTAGCGCCGGAGATCGTACCGCGGGCGACACCCTTCTCCGTAGCGACCCAGATGTCGTCGCCCGAGAAGGCGATGCCGAGGACATAGTTGTGCGGCAGCGCGGTCGGGGTCTCGACGCGCTCCGCGGCGCCGGAGTCGGGCGTGTAGGTTACGAGGCCGCGTCCGGTCTTGTCGTCGCGTTGGAACGTCCACCAGTTCTTGCGATCGGTAGCGTTGAGGCCTCGGTCGGTGCCGATCCAGCAATTCGTCCCGCTCGTGCGGACATAGTTGACGAAGTTGCTGACGAGCGGGCTGTCGTGATCCATGAAGTTATGCCACTTGCGGCCATCGTAGCTGCTCAGTCCGAAGTAGGTGGCTATCCAGACGCGCTGGGCGTCATCGCAATCGACGCTGGCGACGACGTCGTGAACGAGGCCGTCGTTTCTGAATAGATCGATTTCCATTTCGCCGTCGGGGTCGTTGTAGTCACGCCAGCGGTCGCGCGCTCTGGTGTATTCGAGCAGCCCGCCGCCCCAGACAGCCAGATAGATCTTGTCATCGCATGCGGCGGCTGAGTAGCACCAGATCTCGTGCATCGGCGTGTTTGTTTCGTTGTAGATCGTCCAGCGTTTGTCGGCGATTTCGTAGCGACTCGCCCCGGCTGCGGTGGCCGCCCACACCTCGCCGTGGCGCACGGTGAGGCCGTAGACCACGTCGTTGGCGAGTCCGCTGTTGAGTTGGTTGAAGGTATCGAAGCGCCCGGCGGAGTAGCGGCTCAGTCCGCCCATGGTGGCGATCCAAAGGTCTCCGGTATCGGGATCTTCGTAGATCGCCATGACGGCGAGGTGTGCGAGCCCGTCTTTCGGCGTGAAGGTCCGCCATTTCCCGCCCGCGTATCGTGCCAGGCCTTTGTCGGTACCGACCCAGATGGCGCTGTCCGTAGCGGCGACACAGAGTATCTTGTCGCTCGGCAGGCCGTCCGCCTTTCCGAAGGTTCGCCATGTGTCGAAGTGCGGCGGCATGGCGGACGCTGCGCACGCGAAGGCTCCCAGGATCGTCGCGGCTCGGATTATCGCTTTACCCATCACGTCACCTCCGGTCAGAAGCTCTTGAGGTATTCCACGAGGTCGTTGAGCTGCTGCTTGGTCCAGTCGCTCGAATAGCCGTGCTTGTCTTCGAGATTGTATTTGGTCCAGATTTCCTCGAGCGTCGCCGCCCTTCCGTCATGCAGGTACGGTGCGGACTCGAATACGCCGTTGAGATGGGCCGAATCGAACTCCGCGTACCTGTCGCGCGATCCTTGCGTGCCCACATCGAACTTGCGTCCGTCGAAGCCTTTGGGGCCGGGATGGCAGAAATCGCACCGCTGCACATCGGTAAGAGGCGTGCCGTCGTTTCGGGTTGTGCGTTCGTAGAGTTCCTTGCCGCGGCGCTGGGCGGCAGTGAGCCTGCCGTCCGGGCGGCGCTGGGGATTGACGACGGACGGAATCGACCGGATGTAAGTGGACAGTTCGACGACTTCCATGGAGCTAAGCCATCCGGTGCGCATGATCCACTTGGCCGTCCGCGTTCCACACTGCGTCGTGATGTCCGGGTTGGTTCCGACCCACTTGAATGGTGCCGTACCTTCGACACCGCGCATGTTCCTGTTGTCCAGCGTATCCATGCCGAGGCCGTCGGGTTCGAGGTCGTATACCAACCCGTCAAAACCACGGTCGGGATGACAACTCGCGCAGGCGAACTGCCCCTGAAGTGTGCGAGCGGCGCTATGAAAGAATCTCTCGCCGCGCTCCTCTATGCTGAGCTCCCGCGGAGCGGACAGCGCAAAGGTGCGCGTGACGTGATCAGAATCGGTGTCGATCACGGAGATGGAGTCATCGAGCCGGTTCGCGACGTAGGCATGCCTTCCGTCGAGGCTGATCGCCACGGCCTCCGGATTGGCGCCGACGCCAACCCGCGCCGTCACATAGCGCCGCGACAGGCCGAGGTGGTCTTGATAGCGCGGGATCGCGCCGCCTGCGGCCTCGCTTTGCACGTGTTCCAGTTTTCGTACATCGATGGACAGCACGGTGTCCATACCCGCGCTTGTCAAATAGAACTTCGAGTCGTCGGGCGTAATCGCCACGCCGTAGGGATCGGCATAGGCCTTGTTGGGCAGATCGATGAGGAACTGCATCGGCGTGTGTTCGCCCATCGTCGATACGACGGCGAAGCCGTTGGTCACCACCCATCCGCGAGCGACCTGAACCATCGGCACGAGGTTCTTGGGTCTGCTGATCGCCACGATCGCCCGTGAGCCGTCCGATGAGAAGGCGATGTCGCGGCCGATGTTGGCGCCCTCCAAGATGATGCGATCGACCACGCGCGCGGTTGAATCGTCGATCACCGTGATTTCGTTGCGCGCGGGTTGATCCGTCGGTGTGGGATTGGAGAGAAGATTGGTGACGTAGACTCGCCCGGTGTTGGGAGCGGATCTAAGCGTCTGCGGCCCGTTCCCCGCGGCGAGGCGCTTGGTGATGGTAGCCGACTGAAGGTCGATCACCGCCACCTGATCGAGAGAGTGCAACCCGACGAATAACCGGCGTCCGTCTTTGGACACGGCTACGCCCGTCGGATCACCCGCGACCGGGAATCGTCTGAGCGTATCGAGTGAAACGGCGTCGAGTTCGAGGACCTCCTGGCCGCGACGACAGGTCACGTAGAGGCGCTCGCCACTCGGGCCCGCGCAGAGCGCGAAGGGCTCGTCACCCGTGGCTGCTCGATTTTGAATCGCGCCTGTCTCCGCGTCGACACGGATGACGGCATCGCCCCTCTCACATAGCACAAGCAAGTCGCCGCTGTCGGGTTCGACCAGGATGGACTTCGGGCCGCAGAGATCGAGCGCGGCTGTATCCTGAGCGAATGAAGTCGCGGCGCAGGTCACAGCAAGGACCGATCCCGCGAGCGCCAACTCCCGACACCATCGCGCGCAAGATTGTGCTGGGCCGGCGTACATCACTCGGGCATCCTCTTGGCCTTCTTCTGTCGGATCACCTTGACCTTATCGGCCGGTACGTTCATGGCCACGCTGCGCGTTCCGTCGGGCCAGATCACCTCGACACGGTCGACCTTGTCGTGTTTTCCCAAGCCGAAGTGCAGGCGCGACTCATGCTGAGAGAGATAGCCCCCGCCGGAGAGGCGGTATCGCGCGAGTTGCTTGTCCCCGACCGTGACTCTGACCACGGCGCCAATGGCATCGAGGTTCGGGGGCTGACCGAGAAGTGCCACGCGCAGCCAGTGCCGCCCTGTGCGCGCTGTGTCGTTGCGGAGCAGAGCCGGTCGATCGTTGAGGTTGGTCACGAGGACGTCGATGTCGCCGTCGTTGTCGATGTCGGCGCCGGCCACGCCTCGGCCGACGCGCTTCTCTTTCATCCAAGAACCTGCGGTCTCGGACACGTCGGCGAACTTGCCGTCGCCGGTGCCGATGAACACGACGTCTTCGTGCGGTTCGAGGTGGTGGGCGTCACCGTTGCTCACGTAGAGATCGAGTTGTCCGTCGAGGTCAAAGTCGGCGAACACGCCGCCCCAACCGACGTACTGCCCCATGACCGCGGCAACGCCTGTTCTGGCGGCGTGATCCTCGAATACGCCCCCACCGAGGTTGTGATACAAGCAGGAGAAGCGCATATCGGGCACGAAAACATCGAAGAGCCCGTCGCCGTCGTAGTCTGCGATTTCGACGCCCATCGCAGCCGTCGCGTCACCGTTTTTCCCGAATGCCACGCCCTGCATCAGCGCCTCGTTGCTGAACGTGCCGTTGCCGTGGTTGCGGAGCAGGAAGTTCTCCATGGCGTCGTTGGAGACGAGCACGTCGGTCAGCCCGTCGCCGTCGTAGTCGAACGCACCGATGCCCATCGCGCGTCCGTGTGGCGTGATCTTGATGCCGGCCTGATCCGTCACATCCTTGAAGGTGCCATCACTTTGTCCGTGAAAGAGCCGGTCCTGTTGCCCGGTATAAGCGAGCGGGCCCGGGAACCCGTCGGGTGCGTAGTACTGCTTGTAGTCGGGGTCGTACTGAACGTAGTTGCCGACGTAGAGGTCGAGTCGGCCGTCACGGTCGTAATCGAAGAACGCTGCGCCGACGCCGAAGTCGGTATCAGCCACGCCGGCGGCCTTGGCCACGTCGGTGAACGTGCCGTCCTTGTTGTTGCGGTAGAGCCGGTTCGCGCCGTAGTTGGTCCGGTAGATATCCACGGCGCCGTCGCCGTTGTAGTCGGCGACGGTAATACCCATACCATACGCCGGTCTCGCGAGGCCGGCCTTGACGGTGACATCCTCGAACGTTCCATCGCCGCGATTTCGATAGAGCTTGTCGGTAGCGGCTGAGAGCCGTTTGATCTTCTCGGGTTCCAGTTTGTCGTTCGAGAGCCCCTTCACCCAGCAGCCGTTGACGAGGTAGATGTCGATCCAGCCGTCATTGTCGTAGTCGAGGAATCCGCAGCCGACTCCGGCTGACTCGACGATATTGGTCATGTGGTCGTCGCCGATGGTCTGGACGAAGTCGATTCCCGCCTTGGCCGTGATGTCGGTGAAGAGGACCGGCGCGGCGGTCTTCTCCGGCGTCTGTGGGTACGCGGGCCATGCCACGGCGATACCGCAGCACGTCGCAAGGAGACCGATCGTTCGTGATCGAGCACGCGGGTGCCTACTTCGTGGCATCTGATTTACCCTCCATCACGACGCTGTCGGGAGGTTCGAAAGTGTAGGGCCAGGGCCCGACCGGTGCCTCGACGCTGTAGAGCGCTCCGAGGTCGACCCATTTGCGAAACAGCTCCAGTTGAGCCTCGGGAAGCATCGGCCCGGGATGGGCGTCCATCATCGGCCTTTCGAACACCGCGGGTTTGTATTGCGGCGCGAGGGCTCGACCGTACAGCATCCACAGCAACGGACTGCGACGGGCGTCGCCGGGATGGACGCGACGTCCCCCTACGGCAAACGGCTTGCCATCCTGCCGCGCGAGGAGGTTCGCGTAGGCCGGTCCGTACAGGTCCGCATGCGGGGCATCCGTCTCGTCCGGCATGGGAACGGGGGACAGGTTCATCGCGGCTGTCGGCGTCGGCGGTATGTGGCAGGCGGACAGTGCGCAGCTCGTTTCCAGGATCGGCTGGATGTCCTCGCGGAACGTGACGCTGCGCCAGCCCGCGGGGTCTGTCAGATCGGTGGGTTCTCGGCGCACGGCCAGCGGCGCGACGTTGTTCGGCGAGAGCTCACGGTTTTCGTGGCAGCCTATGCAGACGCGGCGCTCATGCGGGCGGACCCAGAACCATGCCCGTTCATTGACGATGCTAAACCCGTCTCGGTCGATCAACTGGATGCGCAGCGGGCGATCGGCGGGCACCTTCAGGTAGACGGAGCCGTCGGACGCGGGCGGCACTTCGCCGAGGATGCGCACCGGTACGCCGCCGGTGCCCGAGGCCGGGTGCGCGGCGGGTTCGCCCTCACGCGTGGCCACGGAGACGAATGCGGGCGCCGTGCCGTCTTTGTGTCGCAAGGGTAGGCCCTGCAGCACACGAACGGCCTTGACCGAACCCTTGCGTAGCGGGTGTTGATCCGTTCGGTCGGTTTCTTCGCAGTTCAGGATCGCCAGATAGCCGTAGGGTGTATCTTCCACGACCGTGCTGAAGCGGAGGTCGGGGCGAGGCCGTACGCCTCCCACGGCAGGCGCAAGCTCGTGCATCGCCGGATCGTCATACACCGGCGTGATCTCCCCGTCATGGAACCTGTAGAGCCCGAACGTCGGTGTCGAACCGTCGGTCGGACGCGCGGCCAGCAGCAGATCGCCGTCCGGCAGAAGCGCCAGATCGCTGACTTCAAACCGGTTGATCGGCAGCAGCACTCTGTACGGAGCGAAGGCGTCGTTGAGTGACGTGGTCACCAGTTCTCCGGCGCCGAAGTCGCCGTATTTGTCGGCGCGTATGAATGCGATGCGGTCGTCTCCGATGTAGCAGGCGCCGCGTTTGAGCCACGGGCCCCGGTGACCGCCCGTCAACGGAAAGACGCCGGTTCCGTCGGAGTTGACCAGCATGAGAGAGACGGTACCGCGGGGCCAGTGGTGGTTACCCACGTGTTGCCACGACGAATAGAGAATGCGTCCGTCCGGCAGGACGATCGGGTCGAACTCACTGCTTGGGTTGAAGGTCAGGCGAACGGGGTCGCGCTGGCCGCGCGGCAATACTTGAAGGGAGAACGAGAGCTTTCGGCCGTGCTCCTCGAATTCGCGTGACAGGGTCGAGGCGAAGATGACGCCTCCTGTCGGCAGGAACACCGGGCTTACGGCGTCGCCATCGCAGTCGCCAATCTGCTGCGGCGCGGGATCGTCGCGGACCAACTCCCAAATGGCGAGGCGGTCATCGGCACGTTTGCGACCGGAAAAAGCCAGGCGCGTGCCGTCGTGGCTGAATACCGGATCGGTCGCGCAAGTGAATCCGTCGCTTACGACGCGCCGCGATGTGTCCACGCCGTCCAGTCGTGCGGTGACGATCCGCATGCCGCCAAGGTAGCGATCAGCGAGGATCGAGTTACCGGTGTCGCCGCCAACCGGCTGCGCATCCGACGCGGGCGTCTGCACGAATGCAATCGGCAACGGGTCGTCCGCCTGGAGCGGCATCCCGTTCCCGCTCGCCAGGAGCAGTACGACAAGCACAAGCCCCGTTTGCGGCGAATTCACCCGATTTGCCAGCAACGCGCGTTCTCCGAGAGCCCAGCCACTCGCTCGACTTGCCGGGCAGACCTCCAGACAGAAAACGCGATCCACGTGAGCGATGATTCACACCGAAGTCACCAGTGATGCGACGATCTCACGCAGCAAACGAGATCGCACGCCGTGAATCCCGCAAACCCGGAACGCGCCGTGGGTTACCCAATCGATCCGTGTTCCAAGTTAGCCTACTTCACAAACGAATGTCAAGCATCAAACGCGCGCGGCGGAGCCTTGTGAGCGCAGGATGTACGAAGTCCGGGCGCTGCGGCGGTCGCCAGTCGCTATCCGGAAAGCGGGAAGTGCTCGGACTCGGTTCGAGCGGTTTTCATGAGTTCCTTGATGCGTTTGACGATGTCCGGGTGTTTGTCCGCGAGGTTGTTTTTTTCACCAATGTCGCTTTGGAGGTCGTAGAGTTCTACCGGCGCGTCGTCGCTCTTGGCGAGTTTCAGGCGAAGCCCTTTCCATCGCCCCGTGCGCAGAGCCTGCCCTCCGCCGCGGCTGCGGTATTCCCAGTACAAGTGCGGATGCTCGCGCTGCTTGCCGGTGCCGAGCAGCGTCGGAAGTAAGCTGATTCCATCGATGTCGTCCGGCGTCTCGGCACCGACAATCCCGGCGACGGTGGGCAGCACATCCCAGAAGGCGGAGACATGATCGCTCGTCGAGTTCGGGGCGACGCGGCCCGGCCAGCGAGCGATAAGCGGCACACGGATCCCGCCGTCGTAGAGATCGCACTTAAGCCCCCGGAGCGGTCCGGCGCTGTTGAAGAACCTCGAATCGGTCCCGCCGTTGAAGGTCGGGCCGTTGTCACTCGAGAACATGACGATCGTGTCCTTATCGAGTCCGAGTTCCTTCAATTGCGTCATGATGCGTCCGACGTCGCGGTCCATGCGGGAGATCATGGCGGCGTAGCCCGCGCGCGGCGACGGGTGCGGAAGATAGCCCTTGTGTCCGAGGTACGGCTCGTCGTCCCAGCGGCCGGCGTAGCGGCGGAGGGAGTCTTCGGGAACCTGGATCGCGGCGTGGGGCACGGGTGTGGCATAGTAGAGGAAGAAGGGCGCGTCCTTGTTCTTTCGGATGAACCCTAGTGCCTCGTCGATCATCAGGTCAGGCGCGTATTGCTTTCCGCGGAAGCGATCGTAGCCCGATGCGTCCTTTGGCGGAGCGTCGATGCGCTGGTGGGCGCGGAAATAGGGATTGCCGTCGAGCATGTGCTTCTTGTCGTTGCGCCACAGGTGGGTCGGATAGTAGTTGTGGGCCACTCGCTGACAGAGGTAGCCGTACCAATGGTCGAAGCCCTGCTTGTTGGGGTGCCCGGTCGACTCAGGTCCGCCGAGGCCCCACTTGCCCACGGCGCACGTCGCGTAACCGCTCTGCTGCAGCAGCCGCCCGAGCGTCGGGGTGCCCGCGGGCAGATGGAGCTGGCCTTCCGGTTCGTCGGGTCCCCATCCGCCGATTTCGTAGTTGTCGCGGATGTATGCGTGGCCAGTGTGCTTGCCGGTCAGAAGCGTGCAGCGCGAGGGCGCACATACCGGACTGCCCGAATAGTGCTGCGTGAATCGCATGCCCTCGGCGGCGAGCCGATCGATATTCGGCGTTTCGATCTTCTGCTGGCCATAGCAGCCGAGTTCGCCGTAGCCCAAGTCGTCGGCGAGGATGTAGATGATGTTTGGCGTCTTCGGTTTCGCCGTAGAGCCGAGGGTGAGCTGCGGAAGCGTCATTCCCGCTACACCCACGCCGGCTGCCTTCATGAAGTCTCGCCGCGTGTAATCAGGCATACTGTCGTTTCCCTTGCGTAAGTAGGGGCGTCACTCGCCTTTGGGTTTGTAGTCCGGGTTCGGCTTCGCCAGGCTCGCGCCGACTCTGCCCTGCCAGGCGTGCAGCATTGCCGCCAACTCGTCTCGCTTGCCGGGCATCTTTGCAGCCAGGTCGGTGCGTTCGGCGATGTCGTCCGCCAGATTGTACAACTCGGTCCGCCCTTCCTCGTTGAACTCGATCAGTTTCCAGTCGCCGTGTCGGACGGCTGCGCCGGGCGTCCAGAGGCTGCCGTGATAATGGGGGTAATGCCAGTAGAGCGTGTCGCGCGCGATGGAATCGCCGCCCTTCAGCAGCGGGGCGAGGCTCAATCCGTCGCGATGTTGCACGGGGATCGGTGCAAGCCCGGCGAGTTCGAGCATCGTCGGGTAGAAGTCCATGCTGATAACCGGCGTGTCGCACACGCTGCCGGGCTTCGTGGCACCGGGGGCACGGATGATCATCGGTTCTCGAATACCGCCTTCGTAGCACCAACCCTTCCCGGCCCGCAGAGGCAAGTTGGAAGTGGGACTGCCCTTCCATCCGAGTGTCGACAGGCCACCGTTGTCGGACATGAAGATGACGACGGTATCATCCGCGAGCCCCAGTTTATCGAGCTTGGCGAGCACGCGGCCCACGTTCTCGTCCATGGCGTGGACCATGGATGCGTAGGCTGCGTTGTCCTGTCGCTGTTTCGCCCAGGCGTCTCGCTCGGCGATGTATTCGGGGTCGTTGGACTCCGGGAGCCGGTCCACCTTCTCTTTGTATCGCTCGACGTGCTTCTTGCACGCCTGGATGGGCGTGTGGACCGTGTAAAACGAGAGGAAGAGCAGGAACGGGTCGTCGTGGCGGGTTTCGAGAAAGCGGATTGACTCGTCGGCGAGGCGGTCGGGCAGATACTCGCCCTCCCGGCCGTCGGCGAGTGTCGGATTCTCGTAGGGCACGTAGTAGCCGCCCGGCGGCGAGCCCTTGTCGTGGCCGCCTTTGTTGATGTCGAAGCCCTGCTGCTCGGGATGGTGGCCCTTCGAGCCGAGATGCCACTTGCCGGCGAAGAACGTCGCGTAGCCCCGGCCTTTGAGCGCTTCGGCGATCGTGACTTCCTCAAGAGGCAATTCGTTGTGGATGGGCGGGCCGATGAGCTTTCGGTTCTTGGGGCGGTTTCCCGGGATCCAGTCGGTGATGCCGAGGCGAGCGGGGTGCTTGCCGGTCATGATGCTCGCGCGAGTCGGCGAGCAGACCGGCGAGGCTGCGTAGGCGCTGGTGAAGCGCATCCCCTGGGCGGCTAGCCGATCGATGTTCGGCGTGTCGTAGAGCGAGCTGCCGTAACAGCCGAGGTCTTTCCAACCCAGATCATCCACGAGGATGAAGAGGAAGTTGGGCTTGCGTCGCCGTGATCCCTGTGCCGCGCCCAGGATACCCGGCGCGGCCAGCGTCAAAGCGCCTAGCCCCGCTCGCTTCACGAAGTCACGGCGTGTCGGTGCTCGGGTCGTGATCATTCTGCGTGTCCTGCTTCCCTTGAGGGATTGTAGCGCGGGTTCCTCTTTGTCGGAACCGGTGCCTTGACCGAGGCTCGCCAACGTTGCATCACATCGTGGAGTTGTCGCGCTCGGTCGGGCATTGCGCCAGCCAGGTTGTTTCGTTCGCCGATGTCGTCTTTGAGGTTGTAGAGTTCGAGCCTGTGTCCCTCGAAGAACTCGATTAGCTTCCAGTCGCCGCGGCGGACCGCACCGGCCGGCGTCGTGCGCCAGGCCCCTTTCGTCTTCCCGTAGCCTTCGAGATAGGCCGGGAAGTGCCAGAATAGCGCATCGCGGCCAAGATCACTGCCTCCATCGAGCAGCGGGCGCAGGCTCTTTCCATCGAGTGGATGGTTGATCGGAGGTGCGGCACCCGCCATTTCGAGGATGGTGGGATAAAGGTCGGTGCCGATCACGGGCGTCTCGGATACGTCCGGTCGAGCTACGCCGCATCCCGCCATCACGAGCGGCACGCGAATTCCGCCCTCGTAGAGCATGCCCTTCGATCCGCGAAGCGGTGCCATCGATGTGACCTTGCCATGACCACCATTGTCCGAGAAGAAGATCACGAGGGTGTCGTCGGCAAGGTCGAGTTCGTCGAGCTTGGCCATAAGGCGTCCAACGCCGTTGTCGACGCTCTCGATCATAGCGGCGTACCTGGCGTTTCCCCGGCCATCGACGACGCCTTTCTGTTTGTATTTTTCGATCAGCTCACGCTTCGCCTGGAGCGGCGTATGCACGGCGAAATGGGGCAGGTACAAAAAGAAAGGCCGATCCTTGTTTGACTCGATGAAGTTCAATGCCTCGTCGGTCAGTCGATCCGTGAGGTACTCCCCCGCCGTCCCATCGGCGAGGTTCTGGTTATCGTAGGGGCTGAAGTAGCTGCGAGGATGCCCGGCACGGCCGCCGCCGATGTTCACATCGAAGCCCTGCGCAAGTGGGCCGAACTCGGGGTCGCGGCCGAGATGCCACTTGCCGACACTGGCGCGGACATACCCGACGGGCCTGAGCGCTTCGGCGATGGTCACGACATCCGCGGCAAGCGTGGTTCGGTTCGGTGTGGGAATCAGCTTGCGAAGATGCGCGGGGCCACGCTCCGGGGTGCCGACTGTGTAGACACCGTGCCGCGGGGCATATTGCCCCGAGAGCAGGCAGGCACGACTCGGGGCGCAGTTTGGCGCATTGGCGTACGCATTCGTGAACACCACCCCGCGGGACGCCAATCTGTCGATCTCAGGCGTTGCGCAGAATCGACTGCCCATGAAGCCCGCGTCCTTGTAGCCGAGATCATCGACCAGGACTAGCACGAAGTTGGGTTTGCGGGCGGCTGAGCGAGGAGGCGACCTCCGTGGTGCGGAGATGCAGGACGGCACCGCGGCGGCCGCGGCTGAGAGGCCCACGGTCTTGAGGAACTCTCGTCGCCTCACGGTGATGCTTCCTTCTCGAATTCGAATCTAATCGGCTCTTGCCGTGGCGTAAGCACGGGCCGCACGCCGCTCACGGTCTTCATGTTGTCGGTATCCGGCTCGCCCACAGCGATCGTGTATGTACCGTCCTTGAACACCCTCGGGCGATAGGTCGTGCCCTTGATGCGTAGTGCGTAGACTACCTCGCCGCCGGCGTCATCGATGATCTTGATGACCGGATCGACAAGGCCCACCACGCGGACTTCGGGCAAAACGGCGAATGGCTCGCGGGCGTAGTTGTCTTCCTGCGCGATCGTCACGGGCCAGCCGGGGTACGGGTCTGTGGTTCGCCGTGCCGGGTCCTCCCCCCTCGGATAGCACGCCAGGGTCATCGTCCGTTTCGGCTTGTCGAAGGTCACGATGCCGAAGCCGGGTGCACGGTCGTGGAGGACTCCGGGCTTCCGGCCTGATTTGACGGGATTGCTGACGGCATGCACGGTCATGCGGTTGCCGAAACCGTCCTTGAAGTTGCCCGTGTACTTCGGCGCGCCCGGCCGGCGCTCGTGCCCCGGGCTCGGGGGGTACCAACGTCGCGGCCAGAAGTTCGCTATCGAGGGCACGCAGATGGCGAAGCCCGCGTCGTGCCACTCGTCGATGCCGTACTGGATCGTGCTTCCGAGATGCTGGTCACCGGCGATGTGGACGGCGAAACCGCGACGCATTTCTCGCAGTGCCTTGTTTCGCCCGGACTGAGGCCAGCCGTTGGAGTCGGAGTCGGCTGCGAGGTGCTCATTCTCCGGGTACTCGTCGCGTTTGAGGCGCGGTAGGCCCGGGATCACCTTGCCGCTCGTCGCGCCTTCCGGCAGGGTCGCGACGTTGGCGAAGATCGTCTGTGAGAGCACGGCCTTCAGTTCGGCGCCATGGCTCCAGTCCGTCGACCAGTCATTCAAGAACGTCAACTGCCTGGCACCGAGAAGCGTCGCGCCGGGTACGTCGGCTTGCTCGGCCGGCTTGAAGTCCTGATTCTGGAACCAGCCGTTGACAACCTTGCCCTCGGGCACGAGATCGGCCGCGGACGACTTGAACTTCCGGTCTTCCAGAACGGCGAAGCTGATTCGCCCGTAGTTCATCGCGGTGTAGTAGACGCCGATCCCCTGCCCCACGGCGGCCGGGTCGTAGGGATCGGGTAGATGGCTCGTCTGGGTGCGCTCGACCATCTTGACGAACTCGACGGGTCGCGTGTAGCCGCCGTCGTCCTGGCGCTTTGCCTTGCGACCGCCCGCACCCCACAGGTTCCCTTGATAGACATCATGGTCGTCGGGGATGCAGATGCAGGGCCTGTCTTTCGCGAGGTCGCGAAACGCCCAACACCAGAGGTACCACTTGTAGAGGTAGTCCAGGTTGTTGATCTCGGGGCGCGTGGGGCTTGCGCCTTCGTAGATCTGGTCGCCGCTGAAAAAGAGCATGTCGGGTGCGTGCTTGCGGACATGAGCGACGAGGTCGTTATGCGGGAACCAAACTGCGTCGGGCGTCCATTCGAAGGTACCGTGGTCTACGCCCCAGGGGCGCATGTTGTGGTTGCCCGTGAACGCAGCCAGGACAAGCTCTGGCTTCTCGATCGGTTCGCGGCGGATCGTGCCCGACCACTCATACGGCATGTGCCTTCTGGCGGCGCCCTCGAGGCCGCACGTCACGCGGTATGGCGTGTCCTTCGTGGCATCCCAGTCCGGCACGCGAAAAGTCGCGGTGAAGCCGGGTTCGGTAATCTGAGTCGTAGCGATGCGTTTCCATTCACCGCCCCGTTTGACCTCCAGGCCAACGGTGCGCGTGTCGCGCTCGCCCAGCGGCGCCATCTGGGCAGTCATCTTCATGACGCCGCGGCTCAGCGTGTACTGGGCACACAGGATCGGTCCGAAGGCGCGATCATCGTGCGCCTCGATCTTCTCGCCGGCGATGCGCCAGGCCTGGAACCAGAATCGGGCTCCGGGCACGTTGCGTTTCTCTTTCTTGTTCTGGGCTGCGTCGGCCGGCGTGCCCGGGTGACTGACCAGCGCAAGTCCGCCGACGAGGCGATCGGCGGACACATCCTCGATTGTCGCGGTACTGACGAGTGTACTTGCCTCGGGGTCAACAACGGCCAACGTGAGCGAGTAGGCAGCGCCCATCCGCTTCGCGACCAACTCTAGACGGACTGTGCCCGAAAGCGCCGATTTGTCGACAGCGCCGGTGGCGAGCGCCGGCGCACCTTCTGCCGTCATATCGCGAAAGACCGCGCGTCCCGAACCATCCACCGCAGCGAGGATGCCGCCGCCCGGGCCGGTACTGTGATGCACGAGGGCGGCTGCGCGGTAGTCCAGCTTGGCGCCGGCGCCGATGAGAAACCCGGAAGCCGCGTCGGCGGGCACGTCGGCCGCGCCGCGAATCGGTCCGGTGCTCACCCTCATAATGAACTCGCCCGGCGCCATGCCGAGCCTGCGCGTCAGCAGGTGTACGGTGCGGAAGGGCTTGGCGCTACGCGCCTCGACACACTCGAGCCGACCACCGCTGATCTGCCAATCCTGCAGGCGATTCGCCCAGTATTCCGGACCGATCCAAGTCCGCTCGATGTGAGTCGGCCAAGCGCTCTGGAATTCGACGGGCTCGGCAATCGCCGCGCCGTGCAGCAACCCAACCAATGCGATGATCGCGTGAGGCACGCACGGCATACACGCAAGCATTGTGTCCATCCGTCCCATCCAGTAGACCGAGCCGAGTATCGCAACACCGACACCGGCAGCCGGCTCATCGTCCGCAACATCTCTTGTACTTGTGACCGCTGCCGCACGGGCAGGGATCGTTTCGTCCCGCTTTCGCGGTGGACTGCGCGCCCGCGGACGACCTTGACACCGTGCAGGCCTGCTCGCCCTGCTGACGCACCCATGATTGCGCCAGTTGTCGGTATCGCTCGTCGGCGTGGGCGAAGAACATCTTATAGCCCTCGCAGAAGTAGCTCACGCCGTTACCGTTTGGCCCGCTGAGGCGTTCCCTCGGGCATCCGCCGCGGCAATGCCGCAACCAACGACATTCCCGACAGGCATCGGGCAACTCCGCCTTCACGTGGCCAAAGCGCGTCTGCTGCTGCGAATTCAGCAAATCCCTCAGGTCGCCGGCCATCACGTTGCCGAGTTTCCAGTCATCCTCGACGTAGAAGTCGCAGGAGAACACGTCTCCGTTGTGCTCGACGACGACGTAGCTGCCGCACTCCGTAAGCAGCGTACACTCGGGTGGCGGAACACCAACGTAGGTCGCGAAGACCGAGTCGAACCAACGTACGACGGTCGAGGGTATGCCGTCTATGAAATCCTCGTGCCACCGGTCGAAGATGCGACAGAGGAACGCGCCGTATTGCTCCGGTGACACGCTGAACGGGGCGACGCGAGTAGGATCGGCTGGATCACGCTCGATGCATGGGATGAACTGGAAATAGGTCAGCCCACTTCCCTTGAGGAAGTCGTAGATCTCGTCCGGATGTTCGGCGGAGAGATCGTTGAGCACGGTCAGCGCGTTGACCTCGACCTCGGCGTCGAGCATGCGCTTCAGAGCGTCGTTAACGCGCGTCCACGTCGGCTTCTGTCCGCGCGTGACTCGGTAGTGGTCGTGAATCTCTTTCGGGCCGTCGATGGACAGCCCGACGAGAAACTTCGCTTCTCGCAGGAAGTTACACCATTCGTCGTCGATTAGCAGGCCATTGGTCTGCAAGCCGTTGCCGACGACCTGGCCGCTTTGGCCGAATCGCTCCTCAAGCTCGAACGCCTTTTTGAAGAAGTCGACGCCCATCAGGGTAGGCTCACCGCCCTGCCAGCCGAACGAGACGTTCGGCGCTTTGCCCACCATGACCTGGCGGACCGTCGCTTCCAACACATCGGTGCTCATTCGGTGCGCGCCGCCGGTCGGAAAGAGCTTCTCCTTCTCGAGGTAGAAGCAGTATTTACAGGCGATGTTGCAGTCCGGGCCGGCCGGTTTGATCAAGACGGATTCAAGCTGTTTGCGTGGCGGTTCCACGTATCACGGTGTACCGCTCGAACGCGGCTTGTGCAACAGGATCGGCGTCAGGGCTTCGGCCAATGGTCGGTGCGGAACGGAGAGGCCGGCAGCCCTTCCTTGTTCATAAGGTTGGGCTCGGCCAATTCGTGCCAACCGAATCTCACAGCCACGGGCTCGGGGACGAGGACGCTGGAGACAATGACGGAATCGTCGTCGGCGTTCGCCTCCGCCTCGACGAATTCGCGATCGGCGCCCGCTATCGTGAACCAACTCAGCGACGAACCATCGCGAGACGCCAAGCCCGAGCCGGTGTGATCGAAACGTAATCGAATCCGGCTTCCTTCCACCGCCATCGACTTGAAGAGTGGGCCGGAGTGGACGAGGCCGTCGCGGCTGTAGGTTTTCGCCAAGGCCCACAGCGCCAGGCGTCGACCGACATCCTGCTTGTTTCGCGGGTGGATGTCCTCGATGTTGCCGATGTCGGTGGTTACCGCCATGCCGGTGTTCGGCACCGCGAGCGTAGCAGCCTGGGCTTCCCATATCCGCGGAAGGTTGGTCACGCTGCCGAGTTCGTTCTTGGCATCGTGACGCTGGTACCTGAAGGGCGCCAATTGCACGTAGAGGAACGGGAAGTCGCCCCGGCTCCACTGCTGTCGCCAGCCGGCGATGAGCCCTTTCATCTTGTCGTGGTACATCATCCCGTCGAACCGGTTGGCCTCGCCTTGATACCAGATCGCTCCGCGGATGCCGAAGGGGACGAGCGGATGGACCATGGCGTTGTAGAGGCCGGTGGGCTGAGCGTGGCTGTCGAGTTCGTGCTTCGGCAGCGCGGGCTTGGTGGGAATCGGTCCGCCGGCCGACACTGCCTTTCGTGCGGCGCGCGTCCAGTCTTCGATAGCGCCGAGTGAAGCCTTGACCGCTTCGCGATACTCACCGTTTGCCTTGTCGATCTGACGGGTGACTTCGGTCAGAGCTGGTACGGCGGCGAAGCCGGTGGGCGGCGTCCAGGGTTCGATGCGCGTGCCGCCCCATGACGTGGCGATCAGGCCGATCGGCACGTCGAGCTCTCGATGCAACTCGCGGCCAAAGAAGTAGGCCACCGCGGAGAAGCCCTTCACCTGCTCGGGGCTGCACTCCGCCCATTTGGCATTGAGGTCGGTCAGCGGTTGGCCGGAGGTCGCCCGGCGCACGTGGAAGAGGCGAATTCTCGGGTGCTTCGCGGCGGCCGCTTCCTCCTCCGCGTGTTCGGCGGCGCTGACGGACCATTCCATGTTGGATTGACCGGAGCAAACCCAAACCTCGCCGATCATGACGTTCTCGAGCGTGATCTTGTTGTTGCCGGCGATGGTGATGCTATGCGGTCCGCCGGCACCGGGCGTGAGCAGAGGTACGCGCCACCAGCCGCCGCTGTTGGTTGTCGTAGCGACGGGCTTGTCGAGCCAATCGGCTGACACCGTGACACGTTCGCCTGGCTCGGCCTTGCCCCAGATGGGCACTTCAGTCTCGCGTTGGAGGACCATGTGCTCGCCGATAACGGCGGGTAGCCAGACGTCGGCGACGACGGGTGCCGAACCGAGCGATACGAGCAAGGCGGCGAGGCACACGATCCGCGTGAAAGAGCGAAGCGTTCGGACTTTCAACATCATTCAATCTCCCGAATTCAAAGTCGACGCCACGGTAGCGGACGCGGTTCATGCGTCAAATCGAAGCGGACGGGTGCCCGATTCCTGTGCGGCAAGCGCGGGGAGCGGACCACCACATCCTTCCCCCACTCTTCGGGAGTACCCAAAGGATGGGGCACCCGCCGTGGCAACAGGCGCAGCACGCCGCTTATGCGCTTCAAGTGAGCGGCAGGCCTCGTGCCCCGACCATCCCTACGAACGGCGCGATCGTTGATCAGTACCGCGAGTGTCAGCGAGCGGCCCAGCAGCCTTCAGGGCGACGCATGGCATCCAGCCTCGCACTGCCCAACTGCTCCATGACGGTCGCTGTTCGGCATGGTGGCGGGTCAGACTCGCGGCAGGTCTCGTCCCTCGACCTTCCCTACCCAATTCACAGATCTGCCCGACCGACTTTCCGCTGTTATTCCGGTGCCTAACGGGGTAGAATGTGTGAGGGTGCCAATGAGCCTCGGTTCGAGCCGAGTCCGCGCGTCTGTTAGGTTCGATTCGTCGACGAAGGACCTGAATCCATGTCCAGAGCCTTACTCCTCACCGGTTTGGTGCTCGTGCCGGCGGCGATCTCGCTCGCGGACGTGTTTTCATACGAGTGCGACTCCCTTCCTGTGGATGCGGGTTGGAGCCTCCTTCAGGTCTATTGCGACCCGATTGAGTGGGTCGCTGACGGCTGGCTTCACCAGCACACGGAAATATGCCCCGGCACCGAGTGGGGCCAGCAGTTCGACTACGGGAGAGACCTTGCCGAATTCCAAGGCGCACCCCACTTCTTCATCGAGTGGCGGATGTACAGCGACGGGCTGGCGACGGGGCTCGATTTCGGTTCGCCGGCCGTGTTGGCTGCCGGCGGGATCGGTCCGGCACTGTACCACTTCGTGCTCGCGCGCGATCAGATTCGTTTCGTCCGCGACAACCCGATCTCTCTGGTCATCTACCCCGAGATCTTGCCGGGCGTGCCCCACATCTACCGGCTCGAAATCCAGGGCGGTTCGTGGTACACGTTCTACGTCGACCGCGAAGTGATCAGCGAAGGCGTACCGGCCGGTCCCTACCCGTTCCCCGGGCACGACCCCGCAATTAACATCCGCGCCAAGACGTACGACGTGGCCAACACGGTCTGGTGGGATTACATCCGCTACGGTGACATCCCGGCCGACGGCAGCGGTGATTACGACACCTCCGGCACGGTCGACGCGGCTGACTTCTACTTCTTTGCCGAGTACTTCTCCGGCCCGGGCGTGGACGCCGGGCCGGGTGCCCGCTGGGCGGATTTCGACGCGGACACGGACGTGGACTGTGCCGATTGGATGGCCTTCCAAGCCGTCTGGACCGACCCGGTCGACGATCCGCCGGTTTTCTCCCCCTGCATCGGCTTCGGCAGCCCGATCCCCACGGTGTCGCAGTGGGGCGTCGGCGTCATGGCGCTGCTCATCACCACGTGTGCGACACTCGTGTTCTTCCGGCGGCGGTTGGACGGGTTGGGCGATCCAGCGACGCGTCACGCCCGCGCAGGCTGAAGCCTGCGGCTCGGCGCGGCAAGAGGGACGCCCCTTTGACGTCGCCAAACTGCGCGGGTGCCCCATCCTTGCGCAGCAAGGTTGGGGGGCGGACCACAGCATCCTTCTCTCATCCTTTCCGCATCCTTTCCGCATCCTTCCCCCACCCTGCGGGAGTACCCGAAGGATGGGGCACCCCAATCCTGTTCGGCACGGTTTTTGCGTGCTGGGCTTGGGATGGACTGCGCGTCACACCGCGAGAGATCGCGCCACACTTGATTTGCGCATGGCCGATCCATCGCGCATACTTGT
>JAJDDX010000453.1 GCA_029260055.1 Phycisphaerae bacterium | reverse complement strand
ATCGCGATCGGCGCGGCGCTTAGGGCGGCCTCTTTTTGGCCGAGCTTCTCGGCACGCAGCGACCCGGGTGTCGGCAAGGTGGTGGCTCTGATGGGCCCGATGATGCTGGGCCTGTCCGCCGTGCAGATCAACGCCCTTGCGGACTACGTGATCGCCTATCTGTTCATCAGCGAAGGCGGCGAGCGCGTCGGGCCGGCGGTCCTGGGGTACGCTCATTTCCTATATCAGATGCCGCTGGGTGTGTTCGGTATCGCGATCGCCACGGCGATCTTCCCGGTAGTGTCGCGCATGGCGGCGAGCGACGATCGCGAGGGCCTGATCGACGTGGTCACGCGCGGCCTGCGGCTCAGCTTCTTCGTGGCGCTACCCGCGTCGATCGGCCTGATGTTCGTGGCGTGGCCGTTGGTGGCGACGCTATATCAAGGCAACGGTGAGTTCGACGCATCGAGCACGGATCGGGTGGCGGGCACGCTGGTCTTCTACGCTGCCGGGCTGGTGGCCTACTTCATTCAACACATCATCGCGCGGGTCTTCTACGCGATGCACGACAGCAAGACGCCCGCACGGATCGCCATGATCATGGTGGTCATCAACCTCGGTTTGAACCTGGCTTTGGTGGGGCCGATGCAGGAGCGGGGGCTGGCGCTCGCGACGGCTATCTGCGCCGCGGTCCAGGTGGTCTGGCTCATCAGCAGGCTCGGGGGCACCGGGCTCCTATTGCCTTGGCGATCGCTGGGTGCGGCTGGGGCGAAAGTCGTCGTCGCGGCCGGCGCGATGGCGGCTGCGCTGACGGTCCAGATGGTGTGGCTCCCGATTCCGGCTACGGAGGGGCACAAGCCCTGGATGCAGCTCGCGGCCATGATCGTCGTTGGCGTGGCGGTCTATACCGGTGCGGCGAAGCTTCTGCGCATTCCCGAACTGGGTGACCTACTACGGCGCGGTCGAGGCAGTGCCTAAGTGGGGGGTGGCTCCGAGGGAGTACTACGTGCATTGTCTTTCGCAATCCGTGCGTTGCGCTTCCACATCTCGAGTTTGGCGCGCTTGGCTGCGCTGCCGCGCATTTGCTCGCGGTAGTCCTCTTCCGACCAGGCGAGGATCTCGTCCAGCAGCGGGGTGGGTCCGGGCGTGCGGATCGCGAACTTCGGTTCGATCGTGATCGGCGCTCGCCGGTTGTGCGGGCAGACCTCCTGGCAGACATCGCATCCGAATACCCAGTCGCCCATGGATGCCTGAAGGTCGGCGGGGATTTCGCCGCGGTGCTCGATCGTCAGGTAGCTGATGCAGCGCGAGGCGTCCATCTCGTACGGCGCCGGGAATGCGCCGGTCGGGCACGCGGTCAGGCAGGCTGTACAGGTGCCGCACCGGTCGGGTAACGGCTCGTCCGGTTCGAGTTCGAGCGTGGTGATCAGGGCTCCCAGGAAGAAGTAGCTCCCGAGTTCGTGATCGAGCACCAACGTGTTCTTGCCGATCCATCCGACCCCGGCGGCGGCTGCCGCCTCACGCTCGACAAGGGGGGCTGTGTCGACGCAGGCACGGAACTCGTGGTCCCCGGGCACCTCATCCCGGAGCCGGTCGGCCATGGCGTGGAGCTTCTTCTTGACGACCTTGTGGTAGTCGCTGCCCCAGGCGTACATCGCCACCCGGCCACGCGGTTCGCCTCGCTCGTCCGTCACCTCAGGCGCCCGATTATGATGCAAACTGGCCACGACGATGACGCTCTTCGCGCCGTCGAGAAGGTGGGATGGGTCGAGCCGCACATTCAAGTGTCGATGCATATACTCCATCGACCCGGCACGTCCGGCATCGAGCCACGTCCGCAAATAGGCCCCCCGGGCGAGCGGTTCGGCCCTGGCGATACCGCAGCGGTCGAAGCCCGCCTCAGAGGCCAGTTTCTTGACCAATTGCTTCGTATCGGGGGCAAGCATACACCCATCCTACCCCTCTGGATGACCGATACAAACCGTGGAGCGGTGCGTTGACGCCGGAATTGGCCGGTTGTACGGTGCCCCGCTTGCCCTGCGGAGCAAGTGTCTAGGTTCTTCCGCAGGGATCGCGGTTTCCCCGGCCCACTGGACGAGTGGACATACATGTTCGACTACGATTGGTTCCACGGCCCCGCCTATCACCAGCAGCGGGAGGAGGCCATGTGGCGTTGCGCCTGTGCCCATTTCCCGGACGTTCCGCATGAGGAGGCCGGCGACCACAAGGAACTCATGGAGTTCCGCGAAGCGCTACTCGTCCGAACGCTGATCTACCTGCGCGACGGCTTCAGCTACGAGGTCCGGCAGGTGTGCGACGTAGACACGAAATCCCACTTGGTTTTCGAGTGCGAGCCCGTCGACGCCCAATACAAGGTCGGCGCCTTCGTCGTGACCTTGCCCTTCGAGGAGATCGTTCGCGTCGAGGTCTTCGCGGTACATCCCACCGCGAAACCGGAGGACTTCCCGCAGATCACCGGCTTCAGGACTCAGCCGGACCAGGGGGACGCTCCGCCGGTCGATCCTCCGCATAGGCCGCCGCCGCCGCGGTAACGCGCTTACGTCGGACCTTTGACTCATGACCCCGTGCCAATCCGGCCCCATCCGCGCCGGCATATAGGCGCCCAAAGCCTTGCGCGTGGCGGAGTCCGTCCACCCCGGCCATAATCGCGTTTTGCCCGATCGATCTAAGTCGGGCCTCCTTGACGATTGGCGTACGATGGCCGGATCCAGCAAGAACTCGACGCGAGGCTTCCTCTGGGTGGAGGAAGGTCAGCCGCGGACCGCGCTGGTCGCCGACGTAGCTCCGCTGATTCCCGTCGCTCGAACGTACTCTTTCATTGTCCCCGATGACATGGTGGCGTCGCTGGCGATCGGCCGACGCGTCGAGGTCCCCATGGGCCGCAAGGGCAGGCACGTGGCGGGCTTCGTGGTGGGCCTGGACGAACGGGCCTGGGACAGCACGCTCAGGCCGATCGCGTCCGTGGTGGATTCAGCCAGCTACCTGACGCCCGAACTCGTCGACCTCGGCAAAGATATTGCCGAACATTACGCCTGTCCGCTCGCTCGGACGCTCAAGGCGATGGTGCCGGAGGCTGTGCGGCGCCAGGCCGGCTTCAAGACCGTGCGCTACGCGAGGCTCGCCGGCACGCTGGCCGATCTGCTGGCCGACCACGGGCGGATCGGCTCGAAGCAGAAAGCCCTGCTCGAAGCGCTCTCCGCTTCGCAAGATGCGGTGGCGGTGCCGGGCCTTCTCGAACAAACGGACGCGTCGACCACGACATTGCGCGGCCTTTCTGATCGCGGTTGGGTCGAGATCACGCAGCGAAAGGAGATCATCGAGAGCGGCGAGGACCCGGACGGCCCGCCGCTCGAAGAGCCTTCGTTCGAGTTGAACGACGAGCAGAGTGAAGCGCTCGCAGCCATCAGCGGCAAGATCGACGCGGGCGGCTTCTGCGTGTCGCTCCTTTTCGGTGTCAGCGGGTCGGGCAAGACGGAGGTGTACGTCCGTGCGATTCGCCGCGTCGTGGCTGCGGGCCGTCAGGCGATCATGCTCGTGCCGGAGATCGTGCTCACGACGCAGCTCGTACAGCGGTTGACTTCGCGCTTCGCTGATGTGGCCGTCAATCACAGCGGGTTGAGCGATGTGCAGCGTTCGCTCATGTGGCGGCGCATCGCAGCCGGCGAGAAGACCGTCGTCATCGGCACGCGCAGCGCCGTGTTTGCGCCATGTCCGAACCTCGGCTTGATCGTGGTCGACGAAGAGCAGGAGACGAGCTTCAAGAACCTGCAGGCTCCACGGTTCAACGTGCGCGACGTGGCGATCATGCGCGGGATGCAACTCGGCATCCCCGTCGTGCTCGGCTCGGCCACTCCTTCCATCGAAGTGTGGGACCGCAGCGAGCGACACCGCGACTATCAGCGTCTTGCGCTGACCCGGCGGGTAAGGGACCTCCCCATGCCCGAAGTGTTCGTGGTGGACATGCGTGATGAGCACGCCGAGCGCAAGCAGGCGACGATAGTCTCGCGATCGATGGAGCGAATGCTGACCGAGACGCTTCAGCGCGGCGAGCAGGCGGTCATTCTGATGAACCGCCGCGGCTTTGCGAACCGGCTCTACTGTGCCGAGTGCAAGACGCGAATCGAGTGCCCCAACTGCAACGCCGGTTTTGTCGTTCATACAGCCGTCGGGCACTCCAAGTGCCACTACTGTCTGACCCGCGTGCCCACGCCGACGGTCTGCCCGAACGTGACGTGTGGTGCGCCCTTGACGCGGCTCGGGCTCGGCACGCAGCGCGTGGAGGATGTCGTTCGCATGCTGTTTCCCGACGCGGTCACCGAGCGGGTCGACAGCGATACGATGACGCATCGCGACGAGTACGAGCGGATCGTCGCCGATTTCGAAGCCAAGCGAATCGACATCCTGGTCGGCACGCAGATGATCGCGAAGGGATTGGACTTTCCGTTCGTCTCCTTCGTTGGCGTGGTCAACGCGGACCCGACCGCCCTGGCGTCGGACTTTCGGGCCCAGGAGCGGTTGTTCCAGCTGATCACCCAGGTGGCCGGGCGCGCCGGGCGGGCGGATCGCCCCGGCCGGGTGGTGGTGCAGACGACCATGCCGGAGTTGCCGGCGCTGAAGTTCGCGCTGACGCACGACTACGAGTCGTTCGCCGCCCAGGAGCTCGAGATTCGCCGCCGCGTCGCATTGCCGCCTTACCGCCGGCTCGCGCGGATTGTGCTATCGCACAGCCGGGAGGAGCACGTTCGACGGGAGGCTCGCGGGCTTTCGGAGCGGATTTCGCAGTGTATCGAAACGGAGGCGATCGAGCACGCCGATGTGCTGGGCCCCAATCCGTGCGCGATGAGCCGGGTGCGCGGGAAGTATCGGTATGAGTTGATCCTCCGAACCGCGACTGCCGCCGATCTGCGAAAGCTGCTCCGAGCTCTGGACACTTCCGGAGCGCTTCGCACCAAAGCCGAGTCACTCGTGATCGATGTGGATCCGGTCTCCATGACGTAGCGCCGGCCCGCACCGGTCCGGGCCACCTTGCCGTTCGATCGAGTGACGCTAGACTTAGTCGCGTTTTCCGCAGGAAAGACCGGATCATGAAGTACGCGATGATACTCCCGAACGGCGCGGCCGACGAGCCGATCGTCGCACTCGACGGCAGAACGCCGCTCGAGGCGGCCGACACGCCCCACATGGACTCCGCTGCGCGCGGCGGGCGCGTCGGGCGGGTCGTGACGGTGCCTCCGGGATATGCGCCCGACAGCGATGTCGCGACGATGGCACTCTTTGGCTACGACCCGACCGTCTTCCATGATGGCCGCGCGCCGCTCGAGGCGACGGCTCGGGGTATCCCCGTCGGCGACGATGAACTCGTCTTCCGCTGCAACTTCGTCACGGTGGTCGACGGGCTCATGGAGGACTTCACCGCGGGCCATATCACGCAGGCCGAGACGCAGCGCCTGGTCGCGGATTTGAACGGGCTTGTCGGGTCGCACGCGTGCCGGTTTCACAGCGGTGTGTCCTATCGCGGCCTGATGGTGGCATCTTGCCCGGCCGGGGCGAAACCGATTTGCACGCCGCCGCACGGCATCCCTTCCAAGCCCGTGGCGAGCCATCTCCCGAAAGGCCCGCAGGCTGAATGGGTGGTCGACATCATGGACCGGGCCAGAGCCATGCTCGCCGTCCATGACGTGAACCTGGTGCGCCGTGACATGGGCGAGAACCCGGCGACCGACATCTGGCTCTGGGGCCAGGGACGGCCTCGGTCATTCGAATCGTTCGCAAAGCGGTTCGATCTTTCCGCCGCCTGCATCGCTGGGGTCGACCTGGTTCGGGGGCTAGTCGTCAGCGCGGGCATGACGGCGGTCGACGTGCCCGGCGCGACGGGCTATCTCGATACGGACTACGAGGCGAAGGGAGCCGCCGCCGCCTGCGCGCTGGACGAATTCGATTTGGTCATTTGCCACATCGAGGCTCCGGACGAGGCCGGCCATCTCGGGGACGCCGAGGCGAAAGTGTCCGCGATCGAACGGATCGATCGGCACATTGTCGGCCCCGTGCTCGATAAGCTCCGCTCTTTCGACGAATGGCGCATTCTGATCGCGCCCGATCACCCGACCCCGGTCGAGCGGCGGGTGCATACAGCCGAGGCGCCACCCTTCTGCATGGCGGGCACGGGCGTGCAAAGCATCCAGGAACGTTCGTTCACCGAATCAGCGGCGAAGGAGTCCGATCTGCTCGTCGATCCCGGCCACGAGTTGATGGAGTACTTCCTCCGGTCCTGAGTGTGCCGGTGCGGGGGGGGGCGTCGGCCGGCGTTTACGTCCGGTGGACGTAAACGAGCAATGTGCGATAATCCGCTGCGGCGTGAACGATCGGCCGCGGGCTAATCTCAACCACGGGGGCAACAGGATTTCGATGAGCGACAACACACGTATTCAACAGTTCAAGCAGATGACCGAGGCCGATCCGGACAACGAACTCGGGCACTTCAGCCTCGGCAAGGCCTGTCTCGAGGCGGGGCGTTTCGACGAGGCGGCCGCGTCGCTCGAACGCGTGATCACGATCAACCCGAAGATGTCCAAGGCGTTCCAGCTTCTCGGTGACGCTTATGAGAAGGCCGGTGCGCGAGACAAGGCCGTCGAAGTCATGACACGCGGTGTCACCGTGGCCGATGAGCACGGCGACCTCATGCCGAGGGATGCGATGGCTGACGCGCTGAAATCATGGGGCGCGCCGGTGCCCGCGTTCGCACCCGGGGCAGCGCCGGCAGGAGCCGCGTCAGATGCCGGCAGCGATTCGGGGTTCTCGTGTACTCGTTGCGGACAGCCGCGCGGACAACTCGAAAAGCCGCCCTTCAAGGGGCCGCTCGGTGGGAAGATCCACGCGAACACCTGTAGCGCCTGTTGGCGGGAGTGGCTCCCGATGGGCACGAAGGTGATCAACGAATTGGGCCTGGCGCTCGCTTCGGAGGCCGGCCAGAGCACCTACGATCAATACATGCTGGAGTTCCTGCAGATCGAGGAGCGATAACCACGAATCACGCGCGGCGGCGGCGTTCGGGGCCCTTCTAAAGCCGCTCCGCGGGCGTCCGGGCTTTTCCTAAATCTGCTCTAATGTGCCAATAACAGGCTGGAATCGCGGTTTCAAAAGTCCTATACTCATGTGTGGGGTGGCGCGATGCCGATGGCATTTTGTGGGTAGATCGCGCCCGGCCGATTGTGGCACCTGTCTTACGCTGTGTCGTCGACAATGAGGAGAAGCGATTGAACCCTGGCGAGGCGCCAGTTCAGTATGCCCCGGTTTCGCGGGCATCCGCTCCGCGCATCAAGCTCGTCGTCCAGAAAGGGCCGAGTGAGGGCACGGAGATCGAGTGCCGCAGAATCGTCACGTTGATCGGATCACGCACCGGGTGCAAGGTGGTGCTCAACCACCGTGACGTGGCGCCCGTCCATGTGGCGATCTTCAACGACGGTACCCATGTTCACGCCGCCGACCTCGTCACGGCGCGCGGCACGAAACTCAACGCATTGAAGATGGAGCAAGAGGAGCTGACCGACGGCGACGTGCTCACCGTCGGTCGTTGGGAGTTCCGGGTCGATATCAGCCAGCCCACGAGCTTGGACGAGATCAAGATCGAACTCGAGCCGACGCCCGAGGTGGTGGCGCTGGAACACATTCCGACCGGGCGAATCCTGAAACCGAATCGCGAGATCTGCATCATCGGCCGGCGCAACGGTTGCGATATCAACATCTCAGATCAGCGAGTCTCCAGGACGCACACCCTGCTTCTGAACTATCTCGGTCATCCGACCGTGTTCGATCTGCTCAGCACGCGCACCACGCGGGTCAACGGCGACGCAGTCGGATTTTGCGTGCTCAAGGCCGATGACCTGATCGAAGTTGGGGAGTCCCGCTTCCGTGTGAGGATTGCCGGCGCGTTCGCGGAGCCCGTCGAGCCGGACCCGTCCGGCGCATCGGCGACGCCGAAACCGCCGCCCGCGGTCCCGCCGACGACGGACCTGATTGACATCGGACACGTCGAGGGCTCGCAGCGATGGCACATCGCCGAGAACCTCGAAAAAGCCAGCCGAAAACCCTAGCCGCACCGGCTGCTTGCCTCTCTTGCCCCACCCCGAAGACGCGCCACGGCAGGCCTCTGTCCGCTCGCCACAGACAACCCTATAATGCCGTCCTGATCGGAAAGGCACGCCTCGGCCGACGAGTGCCTCGGGCACTGCGTACCGATCGGCGAAGCCGACGACGCCACTGGCGTCACTCGAACAGCAAGACCGGATAGACGTGGGAGTTAGTCATGACCGTCGCATCGCCGACCGCCAGTTCAGCCAGGACCGTGCGCGCCCCGCGCGGCACGAAGCTCACGTGCAAAGGGTGGCAGCAAGAAGCCGCCATGCGCATGCTCATGAACAACCTCGATCCCGACGTCGCCGAGAACCCGGCTGAGCTCATCGTCTACGGCGGCAGCGGGAAGGCGGCGCGTAGCTGGCCCGACTTCGACCGCATCGTCGCCGCCCTGAAGGAACTCGAAAACGATGAGACGCTGCTGGTGCAGTCGGGCCGAGCGGTGGGCGTGGTCAAGACCCACACGGATGCTCCCCGCGTGCTCATCGCCAACTCCCTGCTAGTACCCCATTGGGCGAATTGGGAGGAGTTCCGCCGGCTCGAAGCGCTCGGCCTGACGATGTTCGGGCAGATGACAGCCGGTAGCTGGATCTACATCGGCACGCAGGGCATTCTCCAGGGCACGTACGAGACTTTCGGAGCCCTCGCGCGGCAGCACTTCGACGGCTCGATGACGGGCAAGCTCGTCGTCACCGGCGGACTCGGCGGCATGGGCGGCGCCCAGCCGCTGGCCACCACCATGAACGGCGGCGTTGCGCTGTGCGTCGAGGTCGACAAGAAGAGTATCCACCGCCGCCTGGAAACCAAGTACCTCGACAAGTGGACCGACAACATCGACGAAGCGCTGAAATGGTGTGTCGAGGCGGTCAAGGGCGGCAAGCCGCTATCGGTCGGCCTGCTCGCTAACTGTGCGGACGTGTTGAAGGAACTCATAGACCGAGGCGTGACGCCGGACGTGCTGACCGATCAGACCTCGGCTCACGATGCCTTAGACGGCTATGTGCCCAATGGCATGAGCTTCGCCGAGGCGGTCAAGTTGCGCAAGACCGATCCGGATCGCTACATCACCGAGTCGATGCGCACGATGGGCGAGCACGTGCGGGCCATGCTCGCGCTGCAAAAGCGCGGGGCGATTACGTTCGACTACGGCAACAACATCCGCGGCCAAGCCAAGCTCGTCGGCGTGGGCAACGCCTTCGACTTCGAGGGCTTCGTGCCGCTGTTCATTCGGCCGCTGTTTTGCGAGGGGCTGGGCCCGTTCCGCTGGGTGGCGGTTTCGGGCGATCCGAAGGATATCGCCCGCACCGACCAGGCCGTGCTCGACACCTTCCCGGAAAATGAGCACCTGTGCCGTTGGATTCGCATGGCGTCCGAGCAGGTCGCCTTCCAGGGCCTGCCCGCGCGGATCTGCTGGTTGGGCTACGGCGAGCGCGACAAGCTCGGGCTTGTCTTCAACGACTTGGTGGCCAAGGGCGAGATCTCCGCCCCGATCGTGATCGGGAGGGATCACCTGGATTGCGGCAGTGTCGCCTCACCCAACCGCGAGACGGAGGGGATGAAGGACGGCTCCGACGCGATCGCGGATTGGCCGATCATCAACGCGCTGCTCAACACGGCCTGCGGGGCGAGTTGGGTCAGCGTCCATCACGGCGGCGGCGTGGGCATCGGCTACGCCATCCACGCGGGGCAAGTCATCGTCGCCGACGGCACGCAGGAGGCAGCCGCTCGCTTGAAGCGCGTGCTGACCGCTGATCCGGCGATGGGCGTGATCCGCCACGTCGACGCGGGCTACGAGAAGGCCGAGCAGGTCGCCAAGGACCGGGGGGTGAATATCCCGGGGCGGTAGAACTCCGCGCTACGCGAGGCTACGCGTTGCCCCTGAGCCGCAGGCTTCAGCCTGCGCGGGCCTACGCAATCTCTCGGGCGATACACCTTGAACGGATCGAGTTCGAATGACATCGCGAAGGCATGGCGCAACGCGTCGGACTACGATGTGGCGTCCGCGCTGAGAACGCCCGAAGACTATCCCGCGGACGTAAGCGTGATCATTCAAGACGAAGCGCGACGGCGAGGATTGGAGGCGGGCGATGTCGAACCGCTCGAACCGCTGCCGGCTGAGCGCGCGGCACAATATGTAGGCGAGCGCGCGCGACGCCTCGGGCCGGGGTTGCTCCGCAGTCCGCTGCTGCACGCGGCCGCCCTCGCGGCGGCGGTCGCCGTTCTGGTGCGGTTGATCCCGCCGTCGCGGACACCGGCTATGGCGGTGGCGCTATCCGTCGTCGTTGCACTGACCGCCTGGGGCGGTCTGGCGTGGTTCTGCCGACCGATGCGCTCGTACCGGCTCGTGTTGACTGCATGTGGCGTCTACTCATTGGCTCTGACGTCGTGCGGGCTACTGGCCGCCTACTTCTTCTACAACTTCTCGCTTCTGACCATCGCGTCGCGATGGGGTCCGCACATCAAGAGCTTCAGCATGTCATGGCTCGTGCTGTGTCTGCCCCTTTGGCTGGTCGTGTTTCTGAGACGCAAGTACTGGCCGGCGCCTCCCGAAGGGCACTGCCAGACCTGCGGCTATAGCCTGCAGGGCTTGCCCGAGCCGCGATGCCCCGAATGCGGCGAGGCATTCTGAGCGATTGGCGCGATCAACGGCAGGCCGAAAACACGGACAAGCTGCGCTCCGCTCCGCTTGACCGTGGCACCCAGCTTTCGCCCGGCCCCTGAACTCATCCGTGGCGCCGGGCGCGAGGCTCCTGTCCGTGAAGGAGCGCCTCGGATCGCGTATCACGTCCGTCCTCGCCGCGCGGAAGGCCGCGCGGGTTGAAACCCGCGGCTCAGGAGGTTTCGTGAATTCGCAAGCGCGTCCGCGACGGTGCGCTAGAACCGACACGGCTCCGGCTGGCTCCCAAGCCGCTCAACCCTTATCCTGTCCGCCACGTGCGAACGAACCACGGCGAGCCCATGGACGGACACGCTCCGGGCGGTTCGACGGTGTCGCACGCAACATGACCCAGATGCTCTCGCGGGAGGTTGAGTAAGATGAAGAAGCGGATCGGATCGTTAGTACTTGCTACCGTCGTTTCCGGCGCGATCGCCTGCGCCCAACCGGCGTCCAACTGGAGCCAACTGTCGCTGTCGACCTCGCGCGTCGACGAGTTCCTCAAGGCCAATCCAAAAAGCGACGGCAGCGGTGTGATCATCGCCGTGCTCGATACCGGCGTGGACCCGTCCATCCCCGGCCTGACCACGACGCCCGACGGCGGCGTCAAGGTCATCGACGTGCAGGACTTCTCCGGCCAAGGTGACATCGAGCTGCACCGCGTCCACATTGACGACGAAACCGGCAAGCTCGTCAACCACGACAAGGACGGCTCGCCGATTCAGTACGAGCTGCCGTCCCTGCCCGGACCGAACGGCGAAGAGCAGCTCTTCTGGTTCGGGTTCTTCAATGAAGCCAACTTCGTCAACTCCAGTGTGGCGGACCTCAACGATAACGGCACGACGGACGACAAGTTCCCGATGTTCGTGACGGCGCTTTCCGGCGACGGCGATGACCAGGCCGTCTGCTACATCGACACGAATCTCGATCGAAGCTTCGCCGACGAGAAGTCCCTGCGCAGCTACAAGCTGGACTTCGACACGTTCACGCTCCATCGCGATCAGCCGGAAAAGCAGATCGTCCCCGTGACCTTCGCGGTCAACATCTTCCTGCGTAAGTCCAAGATCGTGGTGGTCTACGACGACGGCGCGCACGGCACGCACGTGGCGGGCATCGCGGCCGGCTACCATATCAACAACCAAACCGGCTTTAACGGCGTCGCCCCCGGGGCGAAGCTGATGGGCCTGAAGATTTCGCAGAACGCCACCGGCTCGGTCAGTACGACATCCGCCTTCAAGCGAGCGCTGAAGCACGCGGCGAAGTTTGGCCGCGAGAAGAACATGCCCGTCGTCTGCAACCTTTCCTTCGGCGTCGAGTCGGTCATCGAAGGCAACTCCGACATCGACAAGTTCTTCGATAAGTTCCTCCGCAAGAACCCGCACGTGGTCTTCTGCACGTCGGCGGGCAACGAGGGGCCGGGGCTGTCGAGCGTCGGTACGCCGGCGGCTGCGACAGAGGTGATTAGCGTCGGGGCACTGCTGGCGGCCGACTCTGCTCGCGATGTGATGGGATTCACTATTCCCGAAGCGGTGGCGACGGTCTTTACCTCTCGCGGTGGCGAGGCCGACAAGCCCGACTTCGCCGTACCCGGCTGGAGCACGTCAACCGTGCCGCGCTGGGTGAAGCGTGGCGACTACTGGGCGGGCACGAGTATGGCCTCGCCCTACGCAGCCGGCCTGTGCGCGGTGCTCATCAGTGACGCCATCGCCAAGCACCCCGGTGCCAAGGTGCGTACGTGCGACGTGCGTAAGGCGCTATGCCTGTCCGCCAAACCGATCGCCGGCGCATCGCCGCTGGATGTCGGCGCGGGGCTGCCCGACCTTCCCAAGGCGGCGAAGTTGCTCGATGGATTGATGAAGGTCGCCAAGGATGATCCCATCATCGGTTACGACATCTCGACGCCCTGCCCGCACGGTTACGATGGCAAGGCTCGCGCGGCCTACTGGCGCAGCACCTGGTTCCCGACGGAGGACCGGCAGACGTTTACGATCAAGCCGGTGTTCGCACCCGGCACGGACGCAGCCGCCCGGACATCGTTCACGCGGAAGTTCGACCTGCGATCCAAAGCGGACTGGTGCAAGCTGACGCAGACGGAGGTCTACCTCCGCAGCGAGCAGTCGGCCCGGGTCTATGTGGAATACGACGCGGCAAAGCTCGCGACCCCAGGACTGTACGTCGGCGTCGTCGAGGCTATCGCGGACGGACAAGTTGCCTTCACCTTGCGGAACACGATCATCGTGCCTCATCGCGGCGACGAAGCCGACGACTACGCGCTGTCGTTCAAGAATCAGACGGTCAGCGGCTGGACGCCGACGCGGTACTTCCTAGCCGTCCCGCCGGGCACGTCGTCGATGAAGTTAACCCTCAAAGCCCCGGAAGGTCAGGAGTCCAAGGCGAGCTTCGAGCGCATCTATGATCCGACCGGTGCGCGGCATCGCAGCAGGTCCAAGCGGCTCGACACGACCAACGCCAAGCACGAGGCTGAGTGGACCTTCAGTGCCGACTTGATGCCGGGCGTCTGGGAAGTGCCGATGGTCTCGAACCGTCCCGACAGGGATTGGCCGTTCGACCTCGAAGCGCGTTTCTTCGGCCTGCACGTCGAGCCAGAGACGATCACCGAGTGGTCCGGCTCGGAGCCGGAAGGCGAGTTGACGGTCACGAACATCTTCCACAACCGCTTCCCCGGCTCGGCGAAGGGCGTTTTCGAGGGGTTCCGCAAGACCAAGGAAGACAAGTTCAAGGGGCTCAAAGACGAGCTGAGCTACTCGCTGACGCTGGACGAGAAGTATAATCGCATCCGGCTCGAACTCGAGATGACGCCGGAGGCCTACGCCACGACCACGGACATCGGCATCGCGGTCGAGGTCGGCGGCAAGGAGGTCTACTCGACCGCGTTCAGCAACCGGATCGAGCACGCGATGGTTCCCATTTCGACGAGCGGTGACGCCACATCGGTCAAGGTGATCATCCGCGGTGGGTTCGCCGTGGCGGATGACAAGCGTGAGACACCGATCACCGTGAAGATCGACCAGCTTCTGGCTGATCCGGTGTCGATCAAAGTCAAGCAAGGCGATGCGAGCGGCATCAACTTCGTGCCGGGCGTGCCGATCAAACTGGATTTCTCGCTGGCATCCGCGCCGCCGGCTACTCCCGATGGCCTGAAGCCCGTGGGATACCTGCAGTTCTCCGAGCGGTCGAGCGGCGACGTGTCGCTGCGCGTGCCGATCGAGATCGACGACTAGAGCCACCGTATCATGGAGGATCCGCACGTGGCCCGATGCTTGCCGCCGCACGCGCGCCGAAAGACCCCCCACTTTCCCCCCTTG
>JAJDDX010000452.1 GCA_029260055.1 Phycisphaerae bacterium | reverse complement strand
ATCAGTAATTTTATCGAAATGCGAGATCATACCGGCGACCCAAAATTTCGACGTAAAAAAAAGAGGGAACAATTGTTGCATCGTTTATTCCCGAACTGGTACCAACCTTTGTACAACATGGCAACATTCAGTCGTATACCCTATGGTGATGCCATCAAACGCGCCAATACACAGGACGAAATGGTTCAATATGCGTTTGGGATCATGATGTTGATCGTTGTCGTACTATCGGTCTTGGGATTGCTCATTGTCTTGTAATGTTGACATTTATCCGGCGAATGCGATCACAAAGTTTAGGATCATCAAAATGAGCAACATAAACATGAATCGCTGTCCGACCGAACACACGATGGGCACCGCATATGTAAGCGCTTTGATGCTTCAATCAAATCTACATATACATCAATACTCACATTCATAACATCAGGGAATTATATTATGGAATTGACATACCAACGATACCTCAAAATCGAACAACTGCTTGACCTTCAGGTAGTGCAATCCGATCCACCGGAACACGACGAATATTTATTCATCGTCATCCATCAGGTTTATGAATTGTGGTTCAAAATTTTGTTGCAGGAATTCGAAAAAATCAATCGCGATTTTTCCAGCAACGATTTATTCGCCGCGATGTTGAGCTTCAAACGCGCGCGCACGGTGATGAAAACATTGGTGGGCCAACTCGACATACTCGAAACCATGACGCCCATGTCATTCACCAGTTTCAGAGACCGCCTCGATTCAGCCTCAGGCTTTCAATCGGCCCAATACCGCGAATTCGAATTCCTGTTAGGATATAAGCGTGCACAATTGCTCAATTACCAACCGGAAGGAAGCGCAGAACGCCAGCGTTTGGAACAACGATTAAACGCGCGATCCGTCGTCGATCATTTTTATGATTTTCTCAAACATCAAGGCGTCAAGATTCCAAAAGAACTGCGCGAACGTAATCTACAAGACGCGTCCGAGCCGAATGAAGTCATACAAGATGGGTTACTTTCACTTTATAAATCGCGCCCTGAGCTTACGATTCTGTTCGAACTGATGACGGATTTCGATGAAGGATTGCAGGAATGGCGCTACCGCCATGTCAAACTGGTCGAACGCACCATCGGCAGCAAACGCGGGACGGGTGGCTCTTTGGGCGTTGACTTCTTAAAATATTCGCTGTTTTTGCCCTGTTTCCCTGATTTGTGGGCCATACGTCACAAACTGTAACACGCAATCCAAATGGCTCAATATCGCAATACACGGAATATATATTCAACAACAGTACATGGATATAAGGACATCGACGGAAAAAAGACTATCAATGCTTAGGCCAATGCCAATCCGTCACTTTCACTTTAGAAGGCCATCGGCGGTCTACGTGACCATCAAAAAACATCAGATTTGTACCGCCTGGATGCCTGATATCTGTGGCCACGCGCGGATGAAGACCCAAAGGTAATTGTTCGCCTGTCCATACGTCATGAAATAGAAACTGCTCACTGTCAGATGACAAAAATCGATTTGCCTCAGCCAAATAGACCATGCCTGATATGTTGATCAAGTCTGACAGTTTTTCAGGCCCATGCTCCACATAACCCGTATCAGGATCGGTGCGCCTGCCACGAGCAACCCACCGCGCTTTTAAGTCGGGTTCAGGTTGTTGTATATCGCGACCGTCAGGTACATATTTGATCGCAAAACCATTGGTGACATAATCCACCGCTTGTTCGCGCATAAAACCGCCAAACCCATCCGTATTGTCCACCGGAAAATCAGGGCATTGCAGAACTTTTAATTTGATAAATTGTTCATAGTATGATTCTTTCGCCAGCTCTTCCGGTTCCGTATGGATGACCATCCCCAGCGCCTGAACCAATGGCACGGCGAATGGAATTTGTTGCCCCTGCGAGCCATCAATATCTCTCGGAATCGCGCTGTTGTATTCGCTGGCATAAATCTGTAACGCATGACCCAATGCATGAAGATTGGACGAACAATGAATGGCTTTGGCTTGTTGACGGGCTTTGTGCAGCGATGGCAATAGTATCGCAACCAACAACGCAATAACGGCAACGACCACCAATAATTCGAGCAACGTAAATGCATGGCGATGGTTATCAGTGTTCATCCAATTTCCTTTGTTGATGGTTAGGGAACATCATCAATCATAGAGGACACGTGAAAATAGAATTCCTGCATAAAATGGCATGCGATGGACAAGTTGTATGGACATAGCATCAAAGCGTTGTAGAAATCGATCCTCTTAATCGTGTATTTTCAACGTGCATCATATTTGCCGATGCAATGGCATTACTCAGACGGCCCTGTAACCACAATATCGTTTCTCACGCCCACTTGCAATGTTGGATCATTTCATGTCACATATATCAGGATCGATCTGACCTCTATGCTCGTACCATCATCGACCACAATAATGAAATACTGCATCAAATATCAATTTTAAGACCCATTTGTACGATCGACATATGCAACAGCACCATGCCATTATCAGACAATTTTATACGTTGTTGCGTGCTGCATTCGGACCGCAACATTGGTGGCCGATTCAAAAATCTGATGCCGCCCCACAACATCGGGCGGTTGAAATCATATCCGGAGCCATTCTGACTCAAAACACATCATGGAAAAATGTTGAGAAGGCCATCGCGCGTATGCATGAATCGGATTTGATGTCATGGATAGCGCTTCGCGATGTCCCTGAATCTCATTTGGCTACGGTGCTCAAGCCTGCGGGGACGTTTCGCGTTAAATCCCGTCGCATCAAATCATTTGTCGATCATTTGTGGCATCACCATAAAGGTCGATTGGATACCATGTTTGATGCGTCTCTTGATGCATGTCGCAACGAATTGTTATCGATCAATGGCATTGGTGATGAAACGGCGGATGTCATTTTGGTGTACGTCGCGTTGCGCCCCAGCTTTGTGATCGATGCATACACACGTCGCATCCTGAGACGTCATTTTATCATAGAACCGAATGAGCCATACACGCAGATTCAAACGCGATTCCACATGGCGCTACCCGATGATGCCACCCTGTTTAATGAATACCATGCTTTATTGGTTGAGTTGGCCAAACAGCATTGCCGCGTACGTGCGCAATGTGATGGTTGTCCTATATCACACCATGATCACGATGAATCGTTGTGACACATGGAACTGTTATGATAAATAGTAGTGCGATCATGAATAAAAATGTAATGATGAATGGAAACGTTGTGATGCATGTCCACACTGCTCAAAGCGCATCAATGCGTGCTCTTGGTATGCAATGATCGAGATATGGATGGGAAATACGATAAAATGAGTGACACATTTACTCAATGGGGTTATAATTTCAACGATGTATAAATGCTGATGTTCGCCACATGTGCATTATGCGTATGTTAGAGTGTTACTATTTATGGTTTATCTTTGGGATGATCATATGAGCTGGATTAAAACCGTTGAGCTGAATCGGGCTGAAGGATTGCTGAAAAAAATATATGCTGATGCGGTCAAGCGTGCCGGTCGGGTGTTTAACAT
>JAJDDX010000451.1 GCA_029260055.1 Phycisphaerae bacterium | reverse complement strand
ACGGCTGGAATACTGGGTCGGATCGTACCCAGAACCTAAATGGATCTGAATTGTTCACGACGACTGCTTCGGCCGACCCGATGTCTGACGAACGGGCCGGGCGGCGGCGGAGCCGTATCTGCGGCCTGAAGAGCGAGCGCCAGCGCCGTCCAACGGTCGGCGTGACTACCCGCCTCGCGAGGAGCGGCGTACCGTATGTTGCCTGCAACGGTGACGGTGCGCTGCATCGAATGAAGGTCCTCGATCAGCGCGCGGTGGTCGGGAATATCCACATCGCCGCGCTGGAAGATGGCCAGAATCCGCGAGGCCAGCGATTCCTTCACCGGCGCTGTCATCGTGATCGGCTCGACACGGGAGCGGTACCGCTTGACGAGCCCCTCGGCGAGTTGCATGCCCAGACCACTCTGGTCAATCGCAAGCCGCCGCAGACCCCGCAAGCCCAGCACACTGGCGAGCAACTCGGCCTGCTCATCGAACGGCGACTTGCTGAGTTCAACCGCACCACGCCAGCGGTAACTGCCTTTAATCCTCTCCAGTACGACCAGGACGGACAGATCATGCTTGCGGCCCACGTCGTAGCCGGCGTAGAGATCGCCGGCCTCGGACATGCTCTTCATGTTGAGGTGGTACGGCAGGGTCTGATCGACCCGCGCTGTGAGCAGATCGTACGGCAGTAAGGCATGTGACTCGTCCACGAACTCGCACTCGTACGCCGCTCGCCAGGTAGCCTCGTCAGCCACAGCCGCCCGCAGGGCATCGATGTCGTGCGGTGCCCCGCCAGCCTAAGCATCGTAGACGCTCACGCGGTGACGCGACCACGCGGGATCGTCGCCGACCCAGAGGCGATAGAACATACCCGTCCGCGGTCCGGGCGTGGATACGACGCTCAGGCGGTATTCTCTGCTGGTCGAGATGGTCGGCACGATGCCCATCCACAAGGCATCTATGTCGGGAATCCACGCAGCTTCGTCGATGACCACGTGGCCGGTGTAACCCTGGACCGTGGCGGCCGCGGCGGGCAAGGAGATGACCCGTCCGCCCGTGGAAAGCTCGATCTCCTCGGCGGACTGCTTCTGAATTCGCACCGTCCCCTCTGCTGCGACGGTCACGAGCGGCAGCAACAGGGCGGCCTTGCGAAGAAGCTCCGAAGCCTGCCGCTGGGATGCGGAGACCACGACCGTCGTCTCGCCGTAGACGGCGGCGTGTAGGGCCTCGGTGGCGACGACCGTGGACATGCCGATCTGGCGGGCCTTGCAGCAGACCCGAAGCCGCGAGTGATCGTCGAACCACCGGCGTTGATGGCCCCACCACTGCAACGCCAGCGGTTCCGCCGTCGCGTGTTCGATCGTGGCAGTCGCAGAGTCGGTGGTCACGATTCGTCCACGTCGTCAGGTGAAGGTAGAGCATCGTTCGCAGGCGGCGGCGCGAGCGACGCCTTGAAGCCCAGTACAGCGGAGACACTGGTCAGGGCCGCCTGCAGGTCGCCCGGTCCGCTCAACGTGATGCGCCGTTCGTCGCCGTCGAGGGCCTTGAAGAGCAGTTGGAGCAGCCCCACTAGTTTGTCGCCAGCGCCGGTGTGTCCTTTGACCGTGCGAATCAGCAGTTGCGTGATGCTGTCGTAGATCAGCCCGGCGACCACATCGATGTTCCTTGCCTCCTCGGGGTCCATGCCGAGTTGCTCAGCGATCTTCACTAGCTCGGCGCGCGTCTTGGCAGGCTTGACACCCACGCGACGTAATGCGGCTGCCAGTGAGCCGGTTTCCTTTGGGCGGCCTGATGGGTTGCCGCTTTGTCCTGGCTTCCAGCGATGCTGTTTGAGCCACGGGGCATACTCCTCCTTCTTCGCCGCCTCGGGCACATTCACGCTGGGGGGTTCGGCGGTAGTAAGGTGTTGCCGGTCGTCTTTCGGTTGCTCTTGATTGTTCATCTACGCCGCCCTCCTGCGACCCGCACGGACGCATTAATCCCGCCGGAATCTGCCGGAATTGCCTTGATGACCGTTCGCTCGGCTGGCTTCATGGTTGCGCACGCACGCGACGTAGCGTCGGTGCGAGATGGTTCATGCACAGGAGACATGCGATGAAGAAGAACGAGATCAAGGTCGGCGGCGTCTACGTCGCCAAGGTCGGCAGCAACCTCGTCAAGGTGCGGATCGACAGCACCCACAGCAAGGGCGGTTGGAACGCAACCAGTGCCAAGACGGGCAAGCGCATTCGCATTAAGAGCGCTCAACGTCTGCGTAGTGCCGCCGACGACAGACCGGCCAAGACCATCGAACCCGCCAGCGCCGAGAAGGCGACGGCTCCGGCGAACGCCCAGGGCAAACCGAAGGCCGATGCGCCCAAGGGCAAGAAGGCCACGACCAAGCAGGCCAAGCCGAAGAAGGCCGGCGGGAAAAAGAAGCCCAAGCGCGTCAGCGCGCTCGACGCGGCCGCCCAGATCCTGGCCAAGGCCGAGAAGCCGATGGGCTCGCGCGAGTTGATCGCCGCGATGACCGAACAGGGCCTGTGGTCCAGCCCGAAGGGCAGGACGCCGCACGCCACCCTCTACGCTGCGATCCACCGTGAGATCGCCGGCAAGGGCGTTGGCGCCCGATTCAAGAAGGTGGACCGGGGTCTGTTCGAGAGCAATTGCTAGCGACATCACTGCTCCACCTCCGACGCCTCGGCATCGACCGGGGCGTTGCTTCGGTCACAGATCCGCTCCGCCGTCCGACCCGTGAACTGCTCCCATCGCTGCACGATCACATCGCAGTAGAGCGTGTCGAGCTCCATCAGGAACGCGCGGCGCCCAGTCTGTTCGGCGGCAATCAAAGTCGAGCCGCTGCCACCGAACAGATCGAGCACATTCTCGCCCAGGAGCGACGAGTATTGGATCGCCCGCACGGCCAGTTCGACCGGCTTCTCGGTCAGGTGAACCATCTTCGCGGACGGCACCTTGGTCACTTCCCACGTGTCACGCACGTTGTTGGGGCCGTGCCACTTGTGTGCGGCACCCTCCGTCCAGCCGTAGAAGCACCACTCGTGGTCGAGCATCATGTCCTTACGGCACAAGACGGGGTTGTGCTTGATCCACACGACCATCTGGTGCCAGAAGAGGCCGGCGTCAGTGAGTGCCTTGGGGTAGTTGCGGAAGTTCGTCCAGCCACCCCAGATGTAGAAGGCACGGCCGGGCAGCAGCACGCGGGCGACGTTGCCGAACCAGGCCGCGAGCATCGCCTCGAAGTCTGCGTTGCTTACGAAGTCGTTGATGAGCGGGCGGTCCTTGGGTCGCAGCTTCTTGTGGGTGGCCTTCTTGGTCCCCTGGCGGGCCACGTCGAAGTCCTGGTGGTTCTTTCCGAACGCAAAGGCCGTATCGCCGGCCGCCACCGCGTTGTTGCTACGCGGTTCGACCTTCACGTTGTACGGCGGATCGGTGTTGACCAGATGGATTGGGGCGCCGTCGAGCAGGCGATCGACGTCCTCGGCGCTTCCCGATTCACCGCAGAGCAGCCGGTGGTCGCCGAGGATGATCAGGTCGCCAGTTTTCGTGATCGCCTCATCCGGCGGCTCGGGAATGGCATCCGGATCGGTCAGGCCGCCCTTCACGCCGGGATCGAGCAGCTTGGCAAGTTCGTCGTCGCCGAATCCCAGCAGCGACAGATCGACATCCAGTGCCTGGAGTTCGGCCAGTTCGCTCGGAAGCAATTCCAGATCCCAGGTCGAGATATCACTGGTCGAATTATCCGCGAGGCGATACGCCTTGGCCTGCTCCGGCGTCAATTCGTGCGCCACGTGGACGGGTACCTGCTCGAGCCCAAGCTTGACCGCGGCCTTCCATCGCGTGTGGCCGACTACGATCACGCCGTCGGCATCGACGACGACCGGCTGGCGCCAGCCGAACTCCTCGATGGACCGCCCCACCGCTTCAACGGCCGTGTCGTTGGCGCGCGGGTTCTTCTCGTAGGGTTTGATTTCGGCCAGCGGCCGCAACTCAATCTTCATCACGTGAACTCCATTCCACATACTGGAAGCGGACGGCTTTCAATAACGGTGTCACACGCATCCGGCCGACCGCGCCGCGCCCGTCGATCCCACGACGCGCAGAGACGTCGCCTGTGGCCACGAAGACAAACACGGTAGATCGGTGCGCGGTGACGGCGTTCGTTCGCCACGGGCCACCGTAGCGCGCCCTGTGGCCTCGTGGGCGCGCGACCAGACGACGCAACCGCCGCGTCGTCGTGTACGCACGAAGCGTACGCTGCCTCCGGTGACCTTCTGTCAGTCTTGTCAGTGACCATCAGGGGCACATCCCTACATTTTCGAGACGGACGAGTGCCCTCGTGCGGCGCCCAAAGGAAACGGCGCTCACTGTTCATACCAAGCCTGTACAGCGCGCATCGCAGCAGGCAAGCACGATTCGGTGTCGTTGATGTGATTCAGGATGGTATCGTTGTCAGGGAATGACACGCATGGACTAAAACGCCGGCGCGCACTGCGATGATGGAGCGCTACGGGCAGTTCTGCCCAGGGTATTCGCACGGTGCGGGGAACGGGTAGTCGTACTTCTCGTTACCGATGCTCTCGATACTGTAGTCGGTGGTGGTGATGTGGATGACCAGGGGTTCACGCAACATCGCAAACCGTCGATCCAGGCATGTGCTTGGCGATTTGATCGAGGACGCGAGTCGGGCTGTGCATGCCGGATTCGCGGTATTGGGTTGGCGTCATGTGGTTGCGTGCTTTTGGTCGTCGCAGGAGACCGACTTGCCCCAAACGAAACTCGGGCGAAGGCAAGCGACGATCGCGGGAAGCACCGTCACGCTCGCCACAAAACTGACGATCATGCCGATGCCGATCAGTAGGCCGAAGCGCACCAACGTGCGGAACTCCGAAACGCACAGTAACAGAAACCCGACAGCGATGACGAACGCCGTAAAGAACAGAGCACGACCGGTGAACGCCAGCGTCTTTGCGAAGACGGCGCACGGATCAGCGTCGTTCGACCGCAAGGCCACGCGGAGTCTATCGAGGATGTGAATCGGAAAGTTCACGCCGGCTCCGATCGCAATCGCGGCGAACATGGATGTGCCGACACCCAACGGGATCCCGGCGAATCCCATCACGGCGTAATTCACCAGAACTGCGATCCCCACGGTCAGCGTGCAGAGTAGCCCGGCGATCACGGAGCGGAACAACAGCCCCGTGAGCAACAGAACGCACCCCACGGACAGCGCGACGCTGTTGAAATGGGTCGTGCGAATCAGCCGAAGCCAATGGTAGTCCAGATGGACGCGACCGGAGAGCTCCGCGCGAAGCAGGCCGTCGTTGAACGACTCGGCGAGATGGGCTTCGAGGCGTTCGATCACATCGCGTTGATGAACAAACTCACTGCTTCGCATGCGCACGATGAGATTGCAGCGTGAATAGGTCTCGTCGATGATCTCGCTAAGCAGCGGCGCCATCGGCGAGGTCAGCTTGTTGCTCAGCACATCGAGGTAGAAGCGCGTGTCCTCGGGATCGTCCGGAATAGCATAGAACTCAGACGCTTCGTCGTTCATCTTCTGGTGCGCCCGCTTGATCCAGCCCGCAAGCGAGTGCGTGCCGCCTACGTGCGGGAGTGTTTCCGTGAAGTTCTCGAGTCGTTCGATCCTGTGCAGCACGTCCGGCCTCAGCATGGCGCCGTTTTCGCTCGCATGTACGATGATGTTGAGGTGGCTGGTCCCATCGAATCGCTCGTTGAGTGCCGTGGTGGCACGCACGATCGGATGATGGTCCTTGAAGGCGAGAATCCTGGCGTCGTTCACGACGGTCTTCGATGCCCCCCAGCACGCGACGGCGATCAGGATTGCCGCAACGACGAGCACGTCCCGTCTTCGCCGGTAGGTGAACGTGCCGACCGTTCGCAGCGCACGCGCGATCGCGTCGAGGTGCGAGGCTCCACGGGACGGCAAAGAGCCGAGTCGAAGAACCGGGCTCCCTCTAAGAGGCAGAATCGCCAAGCCGGCCGGCACTACCGTGTAGGAGAAGAGAAGTGCTCCGACCACACCGACGCACGTGAAGAGCCCGAAGTAACGAATCGGCGGCATGACGCCGGCAAGGAATAGGGCGAAGAAGCCGGCGACGTCCGTCAGTGTCGTGATGAGCAGCGGGTACCAGAGCGCCATGCACGCATCAACGACTACCGTCCGCCGATCGCGCCCACCAAGGTCGAGCTGCTCCTCGTAGTACTGCCCCACCAAGTGCAGGGAATCCGCCACGCCCAGTGCCATGATGATGACGAAGATGCCGTTCGTGACGATGTAGATCGGCACACCTGAAGCAGCCATTGAGCCGAGCGCCAGCGCCGAGGCTCCACCGATTACGCACAGCGGCAGCACCGTACCCCGGACGGTCCGGTACGCCGCGATGATCAACAACGCCATGACCACCGGACAAACGAAGTTCATCCGAAGAGCATCGTCGGACACAGCCGCGCCCATGTGCGCGCGGACAGCAGCCTCACCGGCAACTACGATGCTCTCACCCCGTTTGACCTGGGCTGTGACAGCCGGATCATCGAGCAGCGCGAGCAACTCGCGATACAGGTCGTCAGCCCGGTTCTCGTCACGCGGGCGGATCAGGATGCAGGCGGCCGAGCCGTCCTCGCTGACGAGGGTGCCACGGTAGAGTTCATATCCGAGAATCTCGTCTCGAATCGCCGGCAGTGCTTCCGGCCTGGTCGGAACTTCAGCGAGCAGTGGCGCGAAGCCCGGCACGCCCTCCTCGAAATAGACGCCGTACTCCGTCGCGATACTGAGCACCTCGCCCGTCTCGATTCCGGGAAACTGCCGTATGGAAGCAGTTAGCGTCTGAATAAGCACGAGTGTGTCGGGGTTGAACACGCCGCCGTCGCCGTCATGAATCACTCCGATCGCCAACGGCTCCCGGAGGCCGAACGATTCATCAACCTGGCGCTTGAGCGCCAGCGCGAAGTGGTCGTGCGGTATGAAGGCGTCAGGGCTCGTTTCTCTTGTCAGACGAAAAACGAACGCACCGCTGACAGCCGCGACGCACGCCGCGATACACAGAACGAGAATGGGGTGGGCCGTCACCCAGCCAAAGTATGCACGCACGATCAATGCTCCGGACGACGGAGTAGCTTGACGATCGATCCGAACATTAATATCCTTAATTGATTCTCAATCTAGGTATTGACGCGGACAAGGTCAAGGCACCGGCTCCCCGCAGTTAGCCCGGTTGCCTTCGATGCTAGAGTCGAGGGGACCAGAGATGAACTCGGATCGTAGCCCCGCCCGGCAAATCCTGCCGTTCGTCTGCACCTTGGGTGCTGCATGGTTCGCTGCCACACCAGTGCTACTCGCGCTGCAACCGACACCAAAGGCAAACGCTGCCACCAAATCGTTTACGGATATCACCGACGATGCCGGAGTGAAACACCGGCACCTCACGCCGGTCCTCGACAGCAAGCTTGACAATATCATGCCGTGGATGGCGTCAGTCGGCGCATCGGTCGCAGCCGTCGACTTCGACAAAGACGGCTACATCGATCTCTACGTGACGAACTCACGCACCGGCACGCCGAACAGGCTCTACAGAAACACGGGCGACGGAACGTTTGTCGATGTGGCTAAGCAGGTCGGCGTGGCTCGCGCCAACGACCGGCACGGCGTTTCGATGGACGCGGCTTGGGCCGATTACGACAACGACGGACACCTCGACCTCTATGTGGCCAAGTGGGGCTGGAACATCCTCTATCACAACAACGGTAACGGCACCTTTGCGGATGTAACCGAATCGGCCGGCGTGGGCGACAAGGGAAACGCCAACGCCGCACTGTGGTTCGACTACGACGGCGATGGCCGGCTCGACCTGTACGTGGGGAACTACTTCCGCTACGTCGACCTTTGGAGCCTGGATGACTCTCGACAGATGCACGAGGACTTCGAGACGGCGCGCGATGCCGGCGCGAACGTTCTTTACCACAACAACGGCGACGGCACGTTCACCGAGATGGGGCACGAACTCGGCGTCGCGGACACGGGTTGGACGCTCGACGCAGGGGCGGCTGACTACGACAACGACGGGGATCAGGACTTGGCGCTTGCCAACGACTTCGGCCAGGATCGGGTCTTTCGCACGAACGCGGACGGAACGTTCACGAACGTCACGGACGATGCAATCGGTTGGGATACCCACAAGGGCATGAACGTGGATTTCGGCGACTACAACAACGACGGATGGCTCGACCTCTACATTACTAACATCTGGACAAAGGAGTACGTCAAGGAAGGCAACCAACTCTACCGCAACATGGGTGACGGCACCTTCAGCGACGTCTCGTTCGAGGCCAATGTCTACGACGCGGGTTGGTGCTGGGCGGGCAGGTTCTGGGATTACGACAACGACGGCGATCTCGACCTGATGGTCGCCAACGGTTACATCTCCGGCAATCCTTCGGATGAGTATTTCGCCAAACTCGCCACGACCGTGACTAAGCCGGGGTTCGACCCCATAGACGCGCAAAACTGGCCGCCCATCGGCGATTCCACGTTCGCGGGCTACGAACCGTCGCGCGTGTGGCGCAACGACGGCAAGGAGGTCTTCAAGGAGGTGGCCAAGTCCCTCGGGCTGGCAGACACCAGGGACGGCCGCGGCCTCGGCATCGCCGACTTCGATAACGACGGCGACCTGGATGTGTACATTTCGAACCAGGGTCAAGACGGCGTGCTCTATCGCAACGACATCGGGAATCGGCAAAACTGGCTTCAGGTTGAGCTTGTCGGCACGAATTGCAGCCGAGACGCCATCGGCACGCGCGTTACGGTCGTGTCGGAAGGCCTGTCGCAAATCCGCGAGCTGGACGGCGGAAACGGCGACCACAGTCAGTGCCCTTACCGGCTTCATTTTGGTCTCGGCGATCGTAAGAGAATCGACTATGTCGAGCTGCGCTGGCCCACAGGCCATGTCGAACGGATCAACGATGTGAAGCCGAACCGCATCGTGCGCTATGTCGAGAAGACGCCAACGGCCTTCTTGGAAGAGCGCAAGCGCTTCCGCGATGCCCAGATCGAAGCCCGCAAGCTGGAGGTAGCGCGCGAGCAGGCAGCGGCGAAGACGACCGAGGATGCCGGCGAAGCGGAGCCCGATCTATCCTGGGAAGAGCAGGCCAAGTTCAAGGCGGAGTATCTGAAACTGAAGCGCGCGGTGCGGGACGAACCGGACGATCCACAGAAGCGGTTCGAATTCGCGCAAGTTCTTGACCGACGGGGCCGACACAACGCGGCGCTGAGCGAACTCGAACGCGCTATTCGCCTGGCTCCTGACCGCCTGGTGTACTCCAACACCTACCGGACGCTCGTTCGCCAATACGGCCACACATGCTATGACCGGTCGATCCGCCTGTTCGAGGATCTGGTGGAACGGCATCCCGAGTCAATCATGGCGAGGCTGAACAAGGCGCTGGCCTACGTCGACAAGATGCCGTACCCGAAGCTCGGTATCGTCAGCCAAGGCAAGCTGTCGAACAAGTCGCTGCTGGAACTTCAGAAGGTACTGGAACTGGACCCATCCTGCTGGACGGCCAAGTTCGTGCGCGGCATGAATCACTTGCACTGGCCTCGGAAACTCCGACATGCGCCGCTCGCCATTGCGGATTTCACCGAGCTGATATCAATGCAAGAGGCGCTGCCGCCCGAGAAACAGCGAGACTTCTTCGCTCTCGGCTACGCCGCTCTCGGCGACGCCTACATCAAGAACCGTGACGCAGGTCTCGAAGAGAACGTCGCCAACGCGCGGCGTGCGTGGGAGGAAGGTCTGCGGGAATATCCGAACTCGCCCGAACTCGGGCATCGCCTGGAACTCTTGCGCCGGTCACCCGAAGAAGTCATTAAGTACGTCCGCCGGCTGCGCGGTCTCGAAGACCCGGTGGACACCGATCTGTCCCGCGTGTGGGTCGAGTGAGCCGTGGCGGGCGAGCACCCCGTTTGAATGAGAACGACCTGTGTCGTGAGGAGCAGTGGCACGTGCGTATCTTCCCGCGTCTGTCGGTTTCGACCCTTGCCGTGGCCACCGTGTGGGTGGCGGCCGCCTGCCTTGGCCACGAGGAATTGTCCGATACGTCCGCCGAATTGGACGCGCGCCGACTCGTGGCCAAGGCGTACTACGAGAATGACCAGTTCGCCGAATCAATCGAAGCGTATCGACGCTGCGTCGCCCTCGTCCCTGAATCCGCCATCGACCATTTCAATCTGGCACTCGCCCTGATGCGGGCAAAACGCTACGAGGATTCGCACCAAAGCCTCGACCGCGCGCAGGAACTCAACACCGACCTGCTGGGCACGCGATACATTCGAGGCACAGTCTTCAAACGGCAACGTAAGTACGAGGAAGCCCTCCGCAGTCTCCAGGAGGTCACGGACAGGGATGGCGACTGCTTCGGCGCATGGTACAACGCCGGCGTATGCCTCAAGAACCTCGACAAGCACAATGAAGCACTCAGTTGCTTTCAGCGCGCCGCGGAATTGCAGCCCAATCACCCGAGTGCCCATTACCAACTGATCACGCTCTACCGAAGACTCGGTGATGTGGAAAGCGCAATGCGCCACAAGGAGATATTCACTCGCGTCAAGGAGATGATCGACGAGTCGGAGAAGACCGTCGAGGCGTTGGAGCGCAGCCGCTATACCTACATCATCCAGGCACCGCGATTGACGAAGGACCTCGAACCCAGGCCCGACTCCGGCAGGCGCTTCGTCGATGCCACAAAGAAGTCAGGCCTCGCTGCTCGCGCCCTGCCGAAATCCGGATGGCAGGTCGGCGGCGCGATCGCCCTGGACGACTACGACGGCGACGGCGACATAGACGTGTATGTTGTCGACTTCGGAGGCGGCGACGACGACGACGCAAAGAACCGACTCTTCAACAATCGAGGAGACGGCACGTACGCCGACGTGACCGACACGGCGGGAGTCGGCGACGCGCACCATGGGCTGGATGCCGTGTTCGGGGACTTCGACAACGACGGCCATACCGACCTCTACGTCGCCAACGCCGGCCCCAACGCGTTGTACCGCAACAAGGGCGACGGCACATTCGAGGATGTGTCCCGCAAAGCGAGGGTCGATGAGCCCCAGTACGGGCGAAGAGTCCTGTTCGTCGATTACGATCACGACAACGACCTCGACATCCTGATAGGAAACGCACTGGAGGTTCCCCGCCTGCCCAAGATAGGGTCGTCCACACCCGACTTCCCGCTTTCGGGAGCGTTCAACGCCCTGCTTCGAAACAACGGTAATGGCACCTTCTCCGATCAGACTGACGAGGCCGGGCTGCTGGTTGATCCGGCACATACGCGTGACGTACTCGTCGCGGACTTCGAGGGCGACCACGACACGGACATCCTCGTGGTCAATGCCGACGGCCCCGCGCACCTCTTCTTGAACGATCGCCGGGGCACAATGAGGAGCGCAGGCTCGTTCTCGCCTCCGCTGACCGGGCGGGTCTGGGCGGCTGCCGAGGGCGATTTCAATCGTGACGGCATGTCGGACCTGCTCATCGCCGTGTTGGACCAACTCGTCCTCTACACCAACCTCGGTGCCGCGAGATTCGAGGGCAGGCCCGTCGCGATCCCCGAGGCGATGTCCAGCGTGGGCATCGGGCGGATGGGCATCCTCGATTTCAATAACGACGGGTGGCCCGATGTGTGGCTCGTGGACAACTTGGGGAAATCGTTATGCCTCCTCGCCGGGGACGGACCCTGCCGCTTCGTGAACGCAACTCGACAGGCCGGCCTCGGGGGCCCGTTTGGCCATATCGCTGATCTCGGCGTGGCGGACGTAAACGGCGACGGCGACGAGGACATTGTGCTGCACACGCGCGACCGCGGCCTCGTGCTCCTCGATAACTCGTCACAACCATCAAACTGGCTCAACGTCAAACTGATTGGCAAGAAAGTCAACAAACGCGGCTGCGGTGCGACGGTGGAACTCGCCTCGGGCGGACACTACCAGCGGCAGGTCATGCGCGGCGGCAGCGTGCATTTCGGTCTCGGGCGGCTGGTGGATGTGGACGTGGTCCGCGTGGTCTGGCCCAACGGCGTCGCGCAGAATGTCATCAAGCCGTCGGTCAATACGACGCTGACCATCCAAGAGCGCGTCCGTGTCTCAGCCTCGTGCGGTTTCCTCTGGGCGTACAACGGTTCGAAGTTCGAACTCGTCAACGAGATTCTCGGTATCGGCCCCCTTGGTGTGCCGATGGCGCCCGGTGTCTATCACCAGCCGGATTGTACGGAACTGACCAAGATCGAGGCCGAACAGCTCGTCGCCACCGATGGTGCATTCGAACTACGTTTGACGGAAGACCTACGCGAGCTCATGTATGCCGATCAGATCAGCCTTCGCGTTGTGGATCACCCCGCCTCGCTGGAGGTGATCCCCAACGAAATGTTCACCGCCCCACCCTTCCCCGAGGACAAGCTCTTCGCCGTGTCTGAGCATATTCCTCCGCGGTCGGCATTGAATGATCGAGGTGACGACGTGCTCGACCTCGTGCGAAGGCGCGATGGGCGCTTTCCGACGTTCGCCCTGACGCATTACGACGGCCTCGCTGAGACCCACACACTGACCCTCGATTTCGGCCAAGTGCGGCATGATGCAGATCTGATGCTCTTTCTTGATGGCTGGATTTACTGGTCCGATTCCAGCACGGTCATGGCGATCGCGCAGGATCCCGGCTTCCGGTTCGAGCCGTTGTCACTTGAAGTGAAGGATGCGGCGGAGATATGGCGGACGGTGATCCCCTCGGTAGGACTGCCAACGAGCAAGGGACTCGTCGTACCGGTGAATATGACTGGACGTTTTCTGAGTGAGCATCGCGAAATCCGCCTCTCGACGAACATGTGCATCTACTTCGATCGAATCTTCGCGTCGACGCGCGACGAGGCCGTGCAATGCCAAGTGACGGAACTGCCGGCCGATCGAGCATGGCTGCGTCATCGCGGCTTCTCCCAAATCGAGCGCGACGCACACGGCTTCGAGCGATTCGTATACGCCAATCCGTCTTCGACTGGCCCATGGGGCCCGCCAGCCGGACATCTCACTCGCTACGGTGATGTCACGCTGCTGCTGACTGCCGCGGACGATATGTACGTCATCTTCGGGCCGGGCGATGAACTCCGCCTGCGCTTCGACGCAGTCGATCTCCCCGAGGCACCGGTCGGCTGGACGCGAGGTTTCGTTTTCTATGCCGACGGCTGGGTCAAGGATGGCGACCTGAATACGACGTACTCGGATACCGTTACGCCGCTGCCTTTCCACGGCATGAGCGGCTACCCCTACCCCGACTCCGAGCACTACCCCGATACACCGGCTCACGAAGAGTATCGCCGAACGTACAACACGCGTACGGGCGCGCGCCGGGCGGAACTACCGTAAGTGGCGACAGGGGCCGGTTCGCGCGGAGTACGTCCGGGGGCGGTCCGACCTTGTCCGTGCCGAAAACCTGATTCGCAGCGAATCCAGTGTACACCGGCCAGCTGGCGTACTCGATCGGATTGCCGAGTACGGTCCGGAAACGACGAACCTGGAAGCCTCCGGAACCAGATGGCCGCCACGCCGGTCGTTAGGGCGTTTCGCAACGCCTGACGGGTTCACTGAGGATCGGACGTTCCACGCAGCTCTGCGATAGCAATGATGCAGGTCGCCGACCCGACGGATGGCGCCACACGAAGACAGGCTTTGCAGTGCAGGAGGCGCCACAGCATCGCCTCGTTCCTATTGCGCAGGCCCGCATCGTTACTCACGGGGACGCCGTGACCGTCGTATGCGAGCCGACTGCGCAGCATGTAGTTGTCGCCGGCGTCCGCGTTGGCCCCGGGACGTATTGGCCAACCTGGTTCGCCACGCCGGCAAGAGCGTAGCTCCTTGGCTAAATCGCACTTGACTTATGGCACCCGTTGCCAGTCGTCCGGCAATGTCGCCGCCCGTCCGGAAGGCACAGTGCAAGGTGATTCGACGTGCGCCACAACTCTATTGTCATGCGCGGTTTACAACCCGCCGCCGTCACGTCGCCAACGTGAATGTCGTGGGTTCGAATCTCATCGCCCGCTTAGTTTGAACGCCGTTGTCCAGGCCGGACAGCGGCGTCTTTCTTTTGACTCGGGCGCGACTATCGACGATCGCACCGCGCGACCGCCAGCCCCCCACTTGACCGTTCGATTTGCCAGCAAGTGACCAGAGTTGCCAACCACGGACGCTCGGACGTGCAAGGTTTAGTGCAAGGTAG
>JAJDDX010000046.1 GCA_029260055.1 Phycisphaerae bacterium | reverse complement strand
GCGCCTGCTCGATGTCGACCTCGAGACCATACGCAACGAGGTTCGATCTCGGATGGACGAGGGCACCGGCGAAGAGACCCTCGGCCGACGGGCTCAGACCAAGGAGCTCAAGGAGGTCATCAACCTCGCCATCCAGGAGGCCCGCAAGTTCGAGCACCGGTACGTCGGCACCGAGCACATGGTGCTCGCCCTGCTCGCCTATTCCGACGGAATTCCGTCGAAGGTGCTCCGCGAGCACGGAATCAACCTCGATACGCTACGGGACAAGGCCCTCGGGCTGCTCCGGGCCGCACCCGAGCAAAACCACGACCTGGCCCACTCACGACACGGGGATTTCGAGTGGGTGCATCAGCAGGAGCTTGCCAAGGCGTTCCGGTCACCGATGTTCTGGCACACCATGATCCTCGCGGTTGATTCCGCGAATCGCCTCGGCGCCAGCGAGGTCGAGCCCCAGCACCTGCTGCTCGCCCTCCTGCGTGACTCGGAAAGCGGCGTCACGGAACTTCTTGCGGAGAAAGGCGTTACGGTCGACTGGCTTCGCGAGCGACTGGCTGTATCCAACGGTTCCTGAGATCGGCCACCGCCGGAGTCCGGGCGCCCGGCCTCAGCCCGCCGCCGGAGTCGAGATGAGGCCTCTTGCGGCACCGAGCCCTGGTCCGGCACCGAAGCAGCGGTATAATAGGTAACGGAATCGCCGGCTGTCGCGACGGGCGTGGTCGTGCGCCGGACGGTCCGCTAATGGAGCCCTGGCCGTGAACCCTATGACCCCTCCCACCTCGCCTCGGGATGGCTTTGAGCCGGATACCCCGCGAGCAGGGGGTGTCGGGTCATCGCGGATGCGGCAAGCCCCGCACCCGGTCCTGTGGGTGATCGCCGCGGCGCTGGTGGTCATCGCCACGACATTGGTGACCAGGCCCGGCGGGGTGGATATGGCCAGCCCGGCGTTCGGCCAAGCGGTCAACAGCGGCGGCGCACGGGGGATTTTCGCCTTCTCCGGGCAGCTCTCGTCCAACACCTACGGCGTCTACATGATCGACGTGGACGCGATGACGATTTGGACCTACGAGTACCTACCCGGCAAGAGCTGCCTGCGTCTGGCGGGCGCTCGGACCTGGCGGTATGATCGGTATCTGGAAAATCACAACGTATGCGACCTGCCTCCCGAGGCGGTCGAGCAGATGATAGAGCAGCAGCGGCAGTACCGCCTGCATGAATCAGAAAGTGAAATGCCGTAGCGGGTGACGGCGACCGTCCCGGCCGGTGGTGATCAGAAGGCTTACGTTCATGGCGAAGATGTTCTATTCAGCGGAAGAGGCGGCCAAGCGCCTGGGTAAGACCGAGGATGACCTCAAGACCATGGTGCGTGAGGGGACGCTACGAGAGTTCCGCGACGCAGGTAAGGTCAACTACAAAGTCGACGACGTGGAGGAACTCGCGGGCTCCGGCGGGCCGTCCAGCGGTTCGACCGGCGGCGAGATCATCCTGGAACCGGCTGACGACTCCGGCATCCAACTCTCCCAAGGCGGCGGCAGCGATGTGCTGAGCCTCGAGGAGGTCGACCCGTCTGACGACACCGCAACCGGTACCGCTGCATCCGGCACGAAAGCGAAAGAGGGCAGCGTCGTTCCGTCGGTGGGCGTCAACGTCTTCGACGACGATGAGTTGGACGAGGTGGTGGATCCGCTGGCACAGACCGCGGTCACCGACGTGGCCGGGCTGGGAATCGATGGAGCCGGAAGCGGTTCCGGAATCATGAACCTCTCGCGCGAGAGCGACGATACGTCGCTCGGAGCGGAGTTGCTGGACGAGATCTACAGTCCGGACGAAGCCGCCGGCGGCGATGTCGAGATGGGCGAAGCCACGCGCGCCGGACTCGAAGAGGCGATCCCGGAAGGGGAAGAGGTCGAAGCGGCCGAGGAAGACGTGTTCCAGCCCGAGGCCCCTCCCAGTGGTGACGTGCCGGTGGCGGCCGCCCGAACCGAAGTCGTCCGGATTGTTGAATACGCACCTGACGCGGTATCGGCGGGCCTGACGGCCGCCATGTTCGTGGCCGTCATCGTGATGTGGATTGCGGGGCTGGCGGCCGCGGCAATGGTACGCGGTATCGCACCCGGCATCGTCCAGACGCTGTATAACAACTTGCTGGTGTTCGCCGGCGCATCGGTCGGGATCTGCGCTGCGGCGGGAGGCGCGGCCTTTTTCCTCGCCAAGCGGTCGGAATAGGGTCCGCGACGCGCATTCGTCACACCGTAGCGACACCCGCGGGCAAGGCATTTGCGGCTTGGTCGCGATTGCATCCGTCGTACGACAGGTATCCCCAGTGAATGGGGTTGCGCATTTCAGTAGATTGGTCCGGGGGCGGCGCGGGCGGTTCTCGTAGAAGTCCAGGACGGCGATGTTTGGCAGCAGGCATAGGAGGCATGTGATGAGGCGCGACCGATGGATCGTGTTGATGGGTACGGGTTGTTTCGTTTCCGTGGCGCTGAGCGGCTGTGCATCGCTCGATGAACATCGCCGCTTGCAGGCACTCAACCGGAATCTCCAAGCGGAGAAGACGGGCTTGAGCCAGGAGTTGTTCGATTGCCGCAGCGCATCGGATGCGCTTCGAGCGCGGACTGATTCGTTCAATCGCGAGTTGATCGCGAAGGACGAGCTGATCGCCAATTTGCGGGCCGAGAACGGGCTGCTGGACGACATGCGCAAGACCGCCCAGGCAGCGCTCGAGAAGCTCGACGGGCAGTTCGGCGATATCGTCATGGCGACCCCGAAATTGCCGGAGCAGCTCGACAGCGCCCTGAAACGCTTCGCCGACGCCCATCCCGATGCCGTCATCTACGACGCCATGCACGGCACGGTAAAATGGAAGTCGGACCTTCTGTTCGCCCTGGGCAGCGATATCGTGCGCGAGTCGTCCATGGGCACACTGAAGCACTTCGCCGAAGTGATCAACTCGTCGGCTGCGGTGGACTTCGAAGTCATCATCGCCGGGCACACGGACACGACGCCGATCAGTAAATCAGCCACGAAGGCGAAGCACCCGACGAACTGGCACCTGTCGGCCCATCGTTCCATTGCGGTATCGAACGAACTGCAGAAGAACGGCTACGCGCCCCAGCGGATCGGCGTCATGGGCTGTGGCGAATACAGGCCCGTCGCCGACAATGCGACCGCGGAAGGCAAGAGCCAGAACCGCCGCGTGGATATCTATCTGGTGCCCACAGGGGCGATCGTCTCCGCTTCGATCGCGAGCCCCGGCGTGGACACCGGGCTGGCGTCCACGAAGTAGGCCTGGATTCCGTCGCAAAAGCCACGTGAACCGCGCGTCGCATGCCTTTTCGAAGGTGGGGAAAGCGGCATCTGGTTCGGCTCGCGCACGAATTCAAGCCAGAGAATAACGTGCCGTGGGGTCGAAGTCGGCCCGCTCGGCACTATAATACCCGACGTACCGAGGCCGACTCGCTCTTATGGCGATGTCGGCCTCGTGTGAATCGGGCCATCAGTAAAAAGAGAATGTATCCATGCAAGACGGTAACGGCGCGCGCGCAGTGCCCCCTACGGCTTCGCACGGCCCCTTGCACCGGCTGATCGAGCTGTTCAACAGCGTCTGGCTCGGGATCATCCTGGCATCGCTGTTGTTCTTGTTCTGCTCGATCGGCAGTGCGGTGCCGATGGTGCGCCAGCTCCCGGCGTTGGAGATGACCGAATTCGAATGGTTCCACTGGTGGCCGTTCGACGTGCTGGTCGCCTTGTTCTGCGTCAACATCGTGGTCGTGACCCTTCGGCGCATACCGCTGCGGTGGGTGAACGCCGGCGTGTGGACGATCCACACCGGGATCGTCACCCTCACACTGGGCAGCTACCTCTACTTCGGCACGAAGGTGGAGGGGGACGCGCCGGTCTTTCGGCGACAGGTCACCATCGAAATGCCCGGTATGGCTGAGCCCGGCTCGCTTGTCGTGCTGCCCGGCAGCGAGACGAGCGTTGTGGTCGGGCCGGACGAGTGGCGTTTCGCGATTCAGAGCACGAACACGGACTGGCCGATCCTGTCAGCCGGGCACGAGGGCGAAACCGCCTACTCGGTCAACGTAGCCGTGACGCCGCCGGTCGGTGAGCCCTTCATCCGGCAGTTACTGGACGGCTACCCACAGTTCATCGAGGACATCCTTCCCGGCAAGGGCCGAGCGATCAAGTCGCTTGGCCGCAAGCTCGTCAACGAGGACCTGAAACTCTCGCTGGGGTACGCCCCGACGACGACGTTTCACGTGATGAAGTCGTGGGCATTGTTCATCCGGCGCGTTGGTGAGACCGAGTGGGTCGAGAGGCCCATCGCGGGATTGCCTCGTTACAACGACCGGATCGGCTCGCGCGACCTGGTGTCCTATAACCGAGACGAGCCGCTGCCGCTTCGCTCCATCGATTTGACGGTGCCTCCGGGGCCCACACCGGACGCGTTCGGCGATACGCCGTTGCGTGTCACGAGCTACCTGCGTTATGCGCACATGGAGCGGCGCTGGCGAGATGGCGGTTCACAACTGAATCCGGTGATCCAATTCAGCGCTCAGTCGGGTAACGGGACGTCACGTCAGTACGAGTTGATCGCGCTCGATCGCGAGCACAACCGACTCGAAGGCGGCGAGGTCGAGTTCCGCTGGGCGGACAGCCTGGCAGCCATCGAAGCCATGCCGATCAGCCCGACGGCGATGCTGCACGTGGAGGTGCCGGCGACGAAGGCTTCGTTCGACGTTCCTGTGGACGGTAAGACGGTGGTGGGACGAACGGGGGACTTCACGCCGATCGAAGGCACCGACTTCTCCTATCGCATTCTGCTGGTGCAGGACAACCTGGTCATACCGTCGTCCAGCGGCGTGGTGTCGGTGGCGATGGTCGAGATCAAGACGCCCGACGGTTCGTTCACGCGCATGGTCGCCGACAAACCGGAAATGACACGTGACATGAAGGGCGATAGCGGTGATCCGCACGCGCCGAGCGATCGAACCGCCGGGGCAGCCGACCCGCGGGTGACGATGACGTACACGCCGGGGTCATCGCCGCTGGTGTTTGTGGCGCATCCCGCCGGCCTGCGGCTCCTTTTCAAGAGCGAAGGCGCCGAGCCCGCCACGTTCGACATGGTGGTCGGACAGACGGTGCAGGTCATGCCGGGGCTCAGTCTCCGCGTCGATTCCCTTTTGACCCGCGCGCTGGTCGAGCATAAACCGTCGATCGTGCCCGATGCGCAGCGCCGGCCCGATGCCCGCGTGGCGTTCTCCATGATCCGCCTCGAGGCGGACTCGCCGAGCGGGCCGGTGGCGAAGTGGCTTCAGTTCAACCAGTACGCCATGCCGGACGCGCGCTTCGCCTACCCCGGGCGGTTCACCTATCAACGGGAGCACTTCCCGCTTCCCGACGGGACCGTGGCGGAAGTGCTATTCTCGCGAGAGCGTCGCGAACTGCCCAACCCGATCGCCCTGGAAGACTTCGAGCTGGACACGCACCACGGCGGCTACATGGGCAGCGTGTCGGGCATCCGCAACTACGTCAGCCGGCTTCGATTCCTCGACGACGGAAAGTGGACCGAACCGAACGAGATCTCGGTGAATGCGCCGACCGGCTTCGGGGGCTATTGGTATTTTCAATCGACCTGGGACCCGCCGCGGTCGGGGGCGGCGGGTACCGGGATGAACTTCACGGGCCTGGGAATCGGCAACCGAAACGGTGTCTACGTGCAGCTCTTCGGCTGCTGCCTCTCGGTCGCCGGCATGATCTTCGCCTTCTACGTCAAACCGGTCATCAAGCGGCGGCGCCAGGAACGGCAATGCGCGAAGATAGGTGCCGGCGGCGAAGCGGAATCGGATGATGCGATGGCGGGCACCGCCACAGAGCCGGTGAGTGTATGAGTGATCGCGATACAACGATGGACTGTTCGTTTGGAACCGAAACGCCGTCCGCAACAGCGGTGACCAAGACCGCCTGGGAATTGACCACATGAACGGCAAGATTCGGATTCGTCTCATCGACGTGATGGTGTTGCTCGCAATTGCGGGCGGCGTGGGGTACGGCATGGTGATGCGCCCGCCGAGCACGGAAAGCCCGTCGTCGGCGTTCATGAGCGAGGTGGATTTGACTCCGCTGTACGCGACGGCTGTGCAGGCGGACGGACGTCTGCGCTCGTTCGAGAGCCATGCCAAGACGTACATGGGTTACATCGCCGGCCCGCGCGTCGTCAACGGACAATCCCACGGCTATTCCTATCTGGACTTGCTATTCAGGCCTGAAGCCTACACCGACACGGACATCATCTTTGTCAAGAACAAGCTCGTGCTGGGCCGGATACTCAACGTGCTGGAGGAAGACCCTCGGCTGGACGCAGGCCGCCTAGCCGCCATCAGGAAGAGCCGCCTGATCGCTCCGTCCTTGCTCAACGAGCCGGAGGTCAAGGCGCTCTTGAACGTGCTCGGGCGCGACCTGATTAGAACCAGCAAACCCGTCGACATGATCAACAGCGCACTGTTCGTTTCGCAGCCTCAGTTTCTCGGCGAGAACCTGAAGCTGGTGGCGCCGGATGATGCGACGCCCGAGACGCAATGGGTATCCGTCATGCACATCGAGAGCATGGGCGGCGCGCCGCAAGACGCGGCGCACGCCGGAATGAGCGGCGGTTCCATACCGGGTGTCAGCACCGAACTGCAGGGCAACCTCGCGAAGGCCTGGTCCGGTCTTCGCAACGCGTGGCGAAGTCAGGACGCAGCCACCGTCAATACGCACGCCACGACGGTCGCACAGCTCGTACGCTCCTCCGCCGCCGAGCTCTACCCGTCGCAGAGCCGCCTGTCGATGGAGAGCTGGTACTTCCGCTACAAGGGCATGACATGGGTGTGGCTCGTCTATCTCGCCAGCGCTCTACCGTTGCTGATGGCGGTCATCTACAAATGGAAAGGTGCCCGCCGGCTCGGCATCGGTTTGTTCGTCTTTGCCTTCCTGCTTCAGAGCGCCAGCGTGGGGATTCGCTGGTACATCTCGGGACGTTGGCCCAATGCGAACATGTTCGAGGCGGTCACGACAGCCGCCTGGTTCGGCGGCGTCGGAGCGCTCCTGATCGAGTGGTTTGCCCGCAAGACGCCGTTCCGCAACGTCTTCGCCTTAGGCTCAGCCGTCATGTCGATGATCGCCCTGATGGCGGCCTATTACCTCCCGGTCTATCTGGACTCGTCCATCAGCAACAAGATGGCGGCGCTGAACGATATATGGCTCTACATCCACACCAACGTGATCATCTGGAGCTACGCGGTGATCGGGCTGGCCTGCGTGCCGGCGCTGCTGCTACTTCGCCAGCGATGGTGCCTGTCTTGGGACAACGGTTCGATTCCGAAATGGCGGCTGCTCATTCTCCCGATCGCCATCGTCGCGCTCAACTACACGGCCTACGCCATACTCATGCACTTCATCGCAAGAGAGAAGTATGGGCTGCAGGGCTATGCCCTCTACGCGAACGTATCCGCTCTGTGGGCTTCGCTGATTTTCGTCTCCTTGGAGGGCTTCGCGGCGGCCGCTCGGACGCGGGCGGGTGTGCGTCCCGAACGCTCCGCGTCGGGCGGGGCATCCGCCTTGATGTCGAGTGCGCCGACGAGTTCGCGGTTCCTACAGCCGGAGCGTCCCACGACGGGTCAGGTCTTCGACGGAGCGACGATGGTCCTGGTCGAGGTGGCGTTCATCATGCTCTGGGCGGGGACGGTCATGGGTGCGATCTGGGCGGATCACTCGTGGGGCCGCCCGTGGGGCTGGGACCCGAAGGAGGTCTTCGCCCTCAACACGTTCATCATCTTCCTGATTCTGCTGCACGTGCGGCTCAAGGTGCGTGACAAGGCGTTCCACACGGCTATCCTTGCGGTGGTCGGCTTCCAGGTCATGTTGTTTAACTGGATAGCCGTGAATTTCGTCATCACCGGTCTTCACAGCTACGCCTGAGGGAGGGCGGCGCGGACACGCGGATCGAGGCACGAGCGGAGCTTCCCCGTGCTCGACCGATCGCACGGGCAAACAAGTTTGCCCATGCCACCCGACCTGCCGGTGACAATCACAAAGGACCCCGGATAGCCATGCCGAGTGAAAAGTTTCCGCGCCGATTTGTCGCCGCCGATGCCGTGCTCGATTCGTGGGAGACGGTCGAGCCTTATTTCGATCGGCTGCGCGATGCCGACATCAGCACCGCCGAGACGCTGACACGCTGGCTCGAGGATTACAGCGAGTTGATCGCGTTCATCGATGAGGTCGGCACGGATCGACGCATCAAGATGACCTGCCACACCGATGATGAGGCGTGCAAGGCCGCGTTCTTCGACTTTCTCGACAACATCGAGCCGAAGTGCAAGCCGCGCTGCCACGAGTTGAATATCAAGTACACCCAAAGCCCGGCCGGCCGCGAGTTGGATCGGGAGCGATACCACGTGCTCGATCGGAGCGTCCGCGCTCAGGTCGACATCTACCGTGACAAAAACGTGCCTCTTCAGACCGAAGAGGCTAAGTTCGAGCAGAAGTACCAGGAGATCAGCGGCGCCCAGATGGTCGAGTTCGAGGGCAAGGAGCAAACGCTTCAGCAGATGGCGCTCTACGCCGAACGAACGGATCGATCACTCCGACAAAGCGCGTGGGAAACGGAGACGAAGCGCCGCCTTCAGGATGCCGAGACGCTCGAAGGCATCTTCGACGACATGGTCAAACTGCGCCATCGGATGGCGCTGAACGCCGACTGCGCCGACTTCCGCGAGTATTGTTTCAAGGCCAAGGAACGGTTCGACTATACGCCCGAGGATTGCCTGGCGTTTCACGATGCCATCGAGCGGGCGGTCGTGCCGCTCGTCCGCGACCTACAGCGCCGCCGGGCCGGCTTGCTCGAGGTCGATCCTCTTCGACCGTGGGACATGGCGGTCGACGTGAAGGGTCGCCCGCCGCTCAAGCCATTCGATACCGTCGAGCGTTTGTGCGATGGGGCAGCCACCGTCTTCCATAGCGTCGATCCCGAGCTCGGTGCCCAATTCGACGAAATGCGAGCGGATGGCCACCTCGACCTCGACAGCCGCAAAGGCAAGGCGCCGGGTGGCTATCAGGCGACGTACGATGAGGCCCGCCATCCCTTCATCTTCATGAACGCCGTCGGTACCCAGCGGGATGTGCGCACCTTGATTCACGAGGGCGGGCACGCCTTCCATTGTTTCGCCGCTCGGCACGACCCTTTGATCACTTACCGCAGCAGCCCCATCGAGTTCGCGGAGGTGGCATCGTTCGGCATGGAGCTGCTCTCGCTCGAACATCTCGGCGAATTCTACCAGGGCGAAGACCTCGGCCGAGCCAAACGGAGCCAGTTGGAGACCATCATCGCCCTGTTCCCGTGGATCGCGACGATCGACGCGTTTCAGCATTTTCTCTATACGCATCCGGATCACACGCGGCAGCAGCGCCGCGAGCAGTGGCTGGCGTTGCACGATCGGTTCGGTGGGATCGCCGACTTCACCGGCTACGAGGAGACCCTTGCCTGTGCGTGGCACCGGCAACTGCACCTGTTTGAGGTGCCGTTCTACTACATCGAATACGGCATCGCGAAGCTCGGCGCGCTTCAGATCTGGCGGAACGCCAAGGCCGACCGCGGCGGGGCGATTCGGTCCTATCGTTCCGCGCTATCACTGGGCGGGAGCCGGCCCCTGCCGGAGTTGTTCGAGGCCGCCGGGGCGAGGTTCGACTTCTCCTACGACACGATCGCACCGGTGATGGAACTGATTCAGCGGGAGTTGGAGAAGCTGCCGGACTAAGCCATGTAGGTCAACGTCGAGGAACGAGACCTGCCGCGCATGTGGATGCGCGTGTCGAAATCGCTTCGTGTTCTTTTGCCCGCACTGGACAGGCGCTTCATCTTGGCCGCCTGTCGGCAGCGCACCAGTCCCGTGTTAGGGGTCGATCCGGACCGATGAGATAGCTGGGCGGCAGTTCATAGTAGAACACCGTGTCGTAGACATCCGTTCCCGTGGCAAAACCGATGGCCTCATCGCGCCCCGGCACGATCCGCTCGACATAGTAGAGTCCGATCCACTGCGGACCGGTGTTGACGGTCGCTCCGCTCCGAATGCCCTGAGCAACCTGTTCGAACGCGGGCAGGCTGAAGTGGAACCGGATCTGCATCGGCCAGTTCGTCACCATTCCCGTAACGACAAGCATCGCGGCCAACGGCAGAACACCCCATCGCCACCGGCGTCGTCTCGACGCATTTGTTTCGTACGGTGGTAGCCGGCCCCGAAGGCGCCGGCAGCATACCGCGCGCCCAACGTAGTCAACGCACAGGCAAAACGCCGGTAGCAGACCGTAGACCATCGCGCACTCACCCGCCATGGATGGATTGCTGACATACCCGAGAGCCAACCCGGCCATGACCATGACGATCGCGACGACCCAAGCGGATGGCGCTCTGGCGCGCCACAACCAGAGCGGCGAGTCATTTGTCCGGTATGTGACGGGATCGCCGGGGTCGAACGTTCGGCCGCATTCGGGGCATCGTAGCTCAGGAACTCCGCGCAGGCTGTAGCCACAGCCAAGGCAAACCGGAATATCCGGCAGATCAGCAGTCACAGTCCGAGCCTCGTTCTTATCAGCGCCAGAGCATTCCACGCATCAGGCCGGATTCTACCTTCGTTCCGTCTTCGCAACACACAGGCAGCTCAAAGACAGCCGCTCTACCGGTATCCACGGGCCGGGTCGTCACGGCAGGTTTCGTTCCTCGACCGTGCCCTACCGGGATTTAGCCGCGCCATGTTTGGTTAGAGCCGCTTCCTTACGGGCGCGGTTCGGATGGGCAGCCAATAGGCGACGAGGCGCAGGGCTCGTGATCCTGCCACAACTTTTGAAAGCTCGCGCGGTGCCGATCGGTGGATCGCCGCTATAATCCCGCCCTGACGTACGGAGTCTGTAGGGCAGCGTCGAGGAACGAGACCTGCCGCGGATGCTTGTACCATGAATTCTACACCGAGTTCTACGCCGACCGACACCATTGCCGACTTGCGACCGCGCGTCGAGGCGGGTGAGCCGTTGTCCCTGGAGGATGGCCTGCGCCTCTGTCAGTCGCGCGACATCCATACGCTCGGCGAACTGGCGGCAATCGTGCGTGAGCGTCTGCACGGTCGACGCGCGTACTACAACATCAACCTGCACGTCAACTACACGAACTTCTGCGTGCTTAGGTGCAAGTTCTGCTCGTTCTATCGGCCGTACGCCAAGAGCGGCGCGCCGGCTGATGGATATGAACTGTCGATCGACGAGATCGTCGCTCGCGCGAAGAGCGCCTACAGCCAAGGCGCCACGGAAGTACACATCGTCGGTGGGCTGCACCCGAAGCTGCCGTTTTCCTATTACACCGATATGTGCAGTGCGATTCGCGACGCCTGTCCGCACATGCACATCAAGGCGTTTACGGCCATCGAGATCATTCACTTGACGCGGATCGCTTCGCCGCGACTGTCGATTGCCGAGGTGCTTACGCGGCTGCGCGAGGCGGGGCTAGGCTCGATGCCCGGCGGCGGAGCGGAGATCTTCGACGACCGGGTCCACGACGAGACCTTCAAGAACAAAGTCGGCGAGGCGGAGTGGTTCGAGGTACACCGTGTAGCCCACGAACTGGGCATCTTCACGAACGCGACGATGCTCTACGGGCATGTCGAGACCCCGGCTGAGCGCATCGGACACCTGATCAAGCTCCGCGAGCATCAGGAGGAAAGCCTGCGGTCGCGTAGGGCGCACTTCAACTGCGTCATACCGCTGTCGTTTATTCCGGACGGCAGTGCGCTGTCCGATCTGCCCGGGCCGACCGGGCTGGACGACCTGCGGACGCTGGCGCTATCGCGGCTGATGTGTCACAACATCCCGCACATCAAGGCTTTTTGGATCATGCAGACGCCGAAGCTGGCCCAGGTGTCGCTCGATTGGGGCGTCGATGATATCGACGGCACGGTCGTCTACTACGACATCACCAAGCGGGAGGGTGACGGTGGCACGCATCAGGAGCTTACGGTCGACAAGCTGAAGCGCATGATCGTCGAGGCGGGGTGCGAGCCGATCGAGCGGGATACACTCTATCGCCGCGTTGTTCGTGATGAGAAGACGTGGCGCGTCGAGCGCGAGCCATGGTCGGTTGCATTCGATCCGACGCATGGGGCGCCTACCGACCCTGCGGACGACGTGAGCCTGCCGGTCGTGCCCTGACGGAACGGGCATTGCCGTGCCACACGGGTAAGCTGCTGCTTGCCCATGCCACCTTTTGCGGGCGACCTTCCCTGCGGAGTCGCACGGACAAGCTGCTGCTTGAGAGCGTCCGACAATTCCAGCCCGTCGGGCGTTCGCTGATTGGCGGTCGGTTGGCGGCTGTGGTCACGATTGGCGGGTGGCCCATGTCCTTTGGACATGGGGGAGACGATAACGACCGTTCAACAGCTCCACCATTTGGCGACGCCAGCGGTGGTGATCATCGCCTTCCCCACCTCCGGAGGAGGTGGGCCACCCGCCCTGAGTGGATGCGGCATCGCCGAGCCACACGCGCAAGCTGCTGCTTGCCCATGCCACCCGGACCGAACGAACAGGGGCGGACTCCGCGCGTCGGAGCCCGCCCTTGACTGTCGTTCGCTTGCGCCGGCGCCGCCCATGAAGGGCGACGCTACGCTTTCCCGTCAGTGCATGCTTACGCCGGCACCCAGGCTAGGTCGAGGATCGTGTTCGTCGGGGCGTCCGTGTTGAACACCGCCTTGACCTTCATGCCGATCTCCGCCTTGCCGTCCTTGAGCCAGCTCATCAGCTTGGTGCAGACGCCTTCCAGCTCGACGCTGATCAGCGTCGTGTCAGCCGGCAGACGAAAGAGCTCGCCAGGGTACTTCACGAGGCTCCAGGTGACGATCTCACCGCTCTGCGGCGCCTCGATCCACTCGGTCGGGTGCCAGCAGTCGACACACTCGCATCGCGGCGGAAGCCATAGGCTCTTCTCCCCGCAGGCGGCGTTCGTGCAGCGCGTCGCGAGGAGCTTCTTCTGCTGCAAGCCCTGGAAGAACTTGCCCCAGCCGCCGTACGTGTGGTAGTGCGACCAGGTCTTGGGATTCTTGATGGCGAGCGGTGACTCGCTGATTACCTCGGCTTGTGCCGTAGGCCATGGATTAGCCATTGTTCTACCTCTTTTTCAATAGCGTATGAGAAAGCCCCGGCAGCGACGAGCGAGCCTCGGCTAAGGCCGGCTGTTCGCTCTTGGCGATGTACTCGCTGCCTGACATTCCGAATTCCAAAATCCAAACTCTACGGCTTCTCGAGGACCGCGCAGGTCACGTGGCTACCCGTGCCGGCGTGCGAGATCGCACAGCCCTTCTTGCAGCCGTCGACCTGGAGGCTCTTGAAATCGTCCGGCTTCTTCTTTCCGTACTTCGTCCATATCTCGGGGTCGGCGTGGTACTTGTCCCACTTGCCCTGAAGCTGCCACAGCAGTTCGATGATCTGGAAGATGCCCGTCGCGCCGACGGCGTGCATCGAGCCGATCAGGCCGCCCGACATGTTGGTCGGGAGCTTGGCGCCGTGGTAGGCCTCGCCGGACTCGATGAACTCGCGGCCGCGACCGTAAGGACGAAGGCCGATGTCTTCGTACGTCTGAATATCGCTGATGGTGAAGGCATCGTGGGTCTCGAGGATGTCGAAGTCCTCGACCGGATCGTGGATGCCCGCCATGTTGTAGGCGAGGTAGGCCGCCATGCGCGAGGCGAGGAACGAGCTGAAGCCCGGCCATTCGTGGCGACGACCGTTGAAGTATTCCTTGTAGGTCTCCTCCGTTTCGTTGGGCAGCAGGAGGATCGGCATGTTACGCCGGTCGGCGGTCCGCAGCGTGTGCGTACCGCCACAAATGGCGGAGAGCTTCATCGGGTTGTCCGAGAGGCGGTAGGCGGTCTCCTCGTCGGCGAGCACGAGCGTGGCCGCTCCGACGCTCATCACGCAGCACTCGAGGACCGACAGCGGGTCGGAGACGATGTCGTTGTTGAGTACGTCCTCGACGGTGTATTCGCCGGGGTTCTGCGAGTAGGGCGAGAAGCGGGCGTAGCCGTGGTTCTTGATCGCGATCTTGGCGAGCGTCTCGCGGGGCACTTCGTTCTCGTACTGATAGCGCTGGGCCATCAGGGCGTAGTAGGCCGCGTACATCCAGCCGAGTTCGCTCTCGAAATCCTTGCAGGCTGCACTGGCGATGTAGGAGTTACCGACCTTGGTGGGCACCTCGTCCATGCGCTCCCAGCCAACGACCGGTACGCAGCTCGCGTAGCCCGACGCCACCGCCTGGGCCGCAGCCAGCACGGACGAACCGCCCGTCGCACCACCGGTCTTGACCTCGATATTGCCCAGCGGGTCGAAGCCGAGGTAGTCATGCACCTTGGAGGCCGCCAGGAGCTGATCGCCGAAGTGGTCGGCGAACTGCGAGTAGACGCACCAGTTGACCTCTCGCCGAAGTTCCTCAGCCGAGACCTTGAGGTCGTTTTCCTCGAAGGCCATCCTGGTCGCCTCGGTGACGAGTTCGCAGGTGTTCTTTTCCGGGTACTTCTTTCTGAAGTCCGTCATGCCGCCGGCTACAACGTAGACCGGCCTTTCAAACTTCGGAATCCGAAGGTTCCCAGGTCCAAATCGAATCATGGGTCTCCACCTTTCTGTCGCTTGCGTACGCTAATGCCAGTGATGTCAGCCAAACCCGGCGTAGCCTTCGATGGGCGGACCATCGGGCCCAAGACGACGGCCCAAGCGTGGCTCGTCGCCCTCGGCGGCTCTGCCGAGGTTCTAGTCACGTATTGCGCGAGAAGAACGAAAACGGGTCCCCGGCGGCTCGCGCCAAACTCTAGACCGCCGACAGGGCGGCCATGCACCGGGACCCGCAGATATACACGAAATGAAGCGCCGAGTCGAAGCCGCGGCCCATCTCGGCACTTCTGAGGCGAAGGAGCAGCCACCGCACGCGCAGACCGTCCCCGCCACGGACAGGAGAACGCTGGCAAATCGCGTGCCTGAGGGCCGCAACACGCGGTTTTCAAGGCATATCCGTGGTCGTGATGGCATCCGAAACGGTTCGGCGGGTGGCCCATGTCCTTGGGACGTGGGGGAGACGATGCCAAGCGTGCCGGAGCCCCGCGATTGGCCAACGGACGGTGATCATCGCCTCCCCCACCTCCGGAGGAGGTGGGGCACCCGGACGATCCGGCAGCCGGGTCGGCATTACGGCTTGCGCCGGCGCCGTGGCAGGCGTGGGCTTCGGCTGCGCTAGAGGTCCCAATGGGATTTGCCGCCGAAGCGCCGGTTGTGCGTGCGCTTGGATCGGGCGAGCAGCCAGCCGAAGAGGCCGAACACCGCCAGGATGATGGCGATGCCGACACCGGCTTTCCAGTAGACCACGGCCGGCATCATCGATTGGGCGAGCATCATGCTCAGATCGTACACGCCGGCGCGTCGACCCGCGATTACAGAACCGCCGTCTGATTCGAACCGCATTCACGGCCTCTAGAAGCGGCTTGCGGCCATGGGATTCCGTGTTTTGGGGCTCAACCCGTGCGTTCGATCTGCTATGATATGGGTTCGGGCCGCCCGGGTCGGTGACGGGGTCACGCACACCGATCGGGCTTTTGACACAACCTGTGGCTGCTGAACTCGCGGGGAGATCGTTATGCGACGCCTTTCGTCTACGCATGTCCTGTGGCTATGTGCTCTCGTGTCGTGCCTCGGTGCGGCACAAGCTCACGCACTGCTGCCGGTCGAGCGTTCCGGCGACTTCTACGTCAGCAACTTCAACGGCGACAGCGTGGCGGTATACGACCCGGCCGGGGCGTATCTTCGGAGCTTCAGCGCGACGGGGCTGGACGGCGCGCGCGGCGTCGTGTTCGCGCCGAACGACCGCATCTACGTCGCAAGTCAACTCAGTAGCGAGATCTTCGTCTTCGACCGAGCGGAACAGTTCGTCACGAAGTTCAGCCACGCGCAGCTCGCCGGCCCGACGGGCATGGCAATCAGCGATGCCGGCTTGCTTTACGTGTGTAGTTTCAACAATAGCCAAGTGGTCGTCTTCGATCTTGACGGCAACTTTCAGCGGACCTTCTCAGGCGGCGGGATGAACGGGCCGAATTGTGCAGCCTTCACGCCGGACGGCAGCTTCTTCGTGAGTAGCGCGCTGACCGCCAACGTGCTCAAGTTCGACGCCGGAGAAAACTTCCTCTTCGCGTTTACGGGCGGCGGACTGTCGAGCCCGATGGGCGTCGCGCGCGACACGAACAACGTGCTGTACGTGGCGGGCGGCGGGTCCAACAACATCGTCAAGTTCGACACCGACGGTAACTTCCTCGGCCAGGTCACCCATCCCGACCTCACGGGCCCGCAGGGCGTCGCGTTCGACGATCGCGGTCACATGTTCTCGTCGTCGTTCTTCCAGGATCAGCTCGTCGAGTTCGACGCGGCTGAAGCGTACGTACAGACCATCACGGACGGCGGGCTTCTGATTCCACGCAGTATCGCTTTCGCCCCGCTGCCCGGGGCGGTTCCAGCCGTCTCCGAGTGGGGCCTTACGGCGCTGGCCCTCGCCCTACTGGCAGCCGCCACTTTGGCCTTCCGCCGCGCTCACCGACTAATCCACGCCTGACATTCCGAACGCGCGAGCGGGTCGCCCCTTTCCGACTGTAAAAAGTTGGTATCGAGTCGAGGCGGGCGCGTCCAGCCACGTCCGACGTGGTAGAATACCGTAACGAGCGTAACGGAGAATCGGCATGACGAACGGTGATCCATACCCTCTTGGAGGGGTGGGCGGCGGCCCACCGGCGCCGCGGCGCCGCGGGCCCTCGTGGTTTGCCATGGTTGGCGTTTGGGTGGCGGTCTTTGCGCTGGTCTGGGTGCTGGTGCGGCCCGGGGGGCCGTCTCCGCTGCACGATCCGGAGTTCGAGGCGAGGGCGGTCACACCGGCGAGCGGCCTCAGTGCCGATGAACTCACGACGATCGACGTGTTCCGCGACGCCTCGCCGTCGGTGGTCCACATCACCAGCACTGAACGCCGGCGGGACCTATTCAGCCTGAACGTGTTCGAGATCCCGACAGGCACGGGCAGCGGCTTCATCTACGACGACCAGGGCCACGTGGTCACGAACTTCCACGTGATGCAACCGGGGACGAGTTGGACGGTGCGCCTGGCGGACGGGTCGGAGTGGCCCGCGCGTAGCGTCGGAGCGGAGGCCGACAAGGACCTCGCGGTGCTGAAAGTCGACGCGCCGCCCGAGCGCCTCAGCCCGATCACGCTGGGCAGTTCCAAGAACCTCCTCGTCGGACAGAAAGTCCTTGCGATCGGCAATCCCTTCGGCCTCGACCAGACGCTGACGGTAGGCGTGGTCAGCGCGACGGGCCGCGAGATCGAGTCGGTTAACGGGCGGACCATCCGCGACGTGATTCAGACCGACGCCGCGATCAATCCGGGCAATTCGGGCGGCCCGCTCCTCGACAGTGCGGGCAGGCTGATCGGGGTCAACACGCAGATCGCGAGCCCGTCCGGCGCGAGCGCGGGGATCGGTTTTGCGGTACCGGTGGACACCGTCAACGAGGTCGTGCCGGACTTGATCCGGTACGGCGTATGGCGGCGGCCCGGTCTCGGGGTGATTTCGTGGGACGACTACGTCACGCGGCGACTCCACGTCAGCGGCGTGCTGATACGTTCGGTATCGGAAGGCAGCGGTGCGGCCCAGGCCGGTCTGCGCGGGACGCTCTTCAACCAACGCCAGGATTTGGTCCAGCTCGGCGACCTGATCGTGAAGATCAACGATGAGCCCGTCGGGAGCTTGGTCGGGCTGAAGGACGCGTTGGATCGCTACGCCGTCGGGGATGTGGTACAGGTGACGTACGTTCGGGACGAGCGTGCCCACACGGTGCCTGTCGAGCTTCGCTACATCAACTAGGGGGGGCTTCCGGGCGCCGATCCGGCGCGATTGGCGAAGTTTTTTCTTCTATAATCAGCTGTCGCAGTACTGGGACACGGGGTTCGCGCACCTGTGCGGGATGCCCAGTTTCGCGAGGCCTGGGGCGAACTGTGAAGACACGGCAAACTGCGGCTGATGGGGCAGTCCGGTAACGGACGCACCCCCCTACATTTCGTGAAGTGTACCTCGCCGTTTTGCAAGATGTTGTGCCTGCCGGCGGTTATCGGAGGGGAGCCGGCGTTTTTCCTTCAAGGTCTGAAAACTCGCCTGTCGATACTATATTCAGAGCGTGCTGCCGGGTACGCGACCGAAGGATTCGGGGGCCGGCAGCGTTGGCACGCCTGATTCCTCACTGGCGATTCACGGACGAATGAGTGAGCGAGGAAGCCGGGTCCTTCCGTCCGTGCGCGCCGGCGTCGGGGGTGAGGAACCGGACTCGTCGATCGGACCGATAAGAAGTCGGTCTCGTTCGTTCGGTTGCGACGTCGGTTACCACCGCTGAGGGACGCGGGTATATGAGTGCAATCATCAACATCGGGTCGCTCCTTCCCGTCACGCCGGTCAATCCGGCCACGACGGCTTCCCCGCGACCGGTTTCACGTGTCGGCGCCGATCGCGACGTGGTCGAGTTTTCGGTGCAGGGCGAAGCATTGGCCCGCGCGGTCAAGGAGTCCAGTCTCCGGATCGCCAAGACGCGCGCCATTCGAGCCGAGATCGAGGCCGGAACCTACGAGACACGTGAACGGCTTTCAGGGACCGTTGAACGCCTCCTCGATATCATTGTCTAGCCGTAACAGATCTCGATCGCCGGCTGCGCATGCGCTGCGCGCGAACCCGGCGAAGCTTGTCGCGCGCGGGATAACCGTCTAGGCTCCGTACGTGCCGCGTAGGGTCACGGCACAATCGGGGGACGATTCGTGCCTGCTAGCGGACTACAACGACAAGCGAAGTTCAAGAGCCAAGCCCGCCGGCAATTCGACGGCTGGGCTGACAGCTACGACAAATCGCTGCTGCACCACTTTCTGTTTCGCCCCTCGTACCTCGCAATGATGGAAGAGATCGCCAAGTGGCGCGCGGGCCGTACTGAGCCGTTCGACCTGCTGGATATCGGCTGTGGCACCGGAGCGCTGGCCGGCCTGCTTGCGGGTACGGGTTGGCCCATCTCCGTGTGCGGGTTGGACTACTCGCCGGCCATGTGCGCCGAGGCGCACAAGAAGAGCCGATCGGAAGCCGGCTCGGGATCCCCGGTCTACCTAGCCGGTGACAGCGAGCATCTCCCGTTTGCCGCGGGCAGCTTCGATCTGGTCATCTGCATGAACTCGTTTCACCACTATCCCCACCAGGATGCCGTCGTAAATGAGATGCGGCGCGTCCTGAGGCCCGGAGGCAGCGTCGTTCTTGTCGACGGCTTTCGGGACAACGCGATCGGGTGGTTCATCTACGATGTCGTGATCACGCGCATCGAGAAATCGGTGTATCACGTGCCGTGGCACGAGGTTCACACCCTCTTCGAGAAAGCCGGCCTCGTGAACATACGGCGCAGCAAGCACAGCGTCTTGTTCCCCGTCTTGATGACCGTCGGCGACGCCGCATAGCTCTCCGTCTCGTCTACCAGTTCGCTCACGTAACGTCGTGCGAGGCGCGCGCGAAGGCCACCGTAGCACCCGGCGACGCCCCGTAGCTTGCCGCCACGACAATCACCGCCGGCCCAACCGCCTACTTCCTCGCATGCGGAAACCCGGACCGTGCGCACCGGCGCGGTCCTCGCCTCTTGGCGGGGGGTTTTATGGGCGGGGGCGACGAATTGGATTGACCCTGCGCATCGGACCTCGCGACCGCTTGCTGAATTGTAGATTCGGTATGGATTCGCAACACCGTGGTTTCGACGTTCGTGGGGGGGACGAAGCAGTGTCCTATATCGATATCCAAGCAACGCTCCGAGAGTGGGAATACGATCCCGAGCAGATTTCCGTCCGCAAGATCATCGGCGTGGACGGGGCGGTCAAGCTGCAGATGCGCATCGAACTCGGCATCTTGCAGATGGAGGCTGCCGGGCGCCCGGACGGCGAGCATCCGTTCGGTTCCGATTCCCTGCTTGAACACCACCGACAGCGCCTGGTCGAATACGAGAAGCGCAACGGTACGACGCTCGGGTTCGTTTTGACGCCCGAGCAATGCCAGGAGCTGCGTTTCGAGGCGTCGATCTACTACCGGCGATTCGTGTCGTTCTTCGTGCTCGAAGAGTTCGGGGACGTCTCCGGTGATACCTCGCACAACATCGGGGTCTTCGACCTCTGCCGCGACCACGCGCTGGAGCCTGTCGATCGCCGCGCGCTCGAGTCTTATCGCCCGTACGTGCTGATGATGGATGCCAGAGCCCGAGCCCATCAGGCACTCATCGACGAAGAGCCCGCAAGTGCGCTGGCGCACGTCAACCGCGGGATGATGCACCTTCGCTCTTTCTTTGAGGGCGCGGATGAGCACAACGGCGCGGAGCTGGCGGAGCAGAGCGGCGAGTTGCGAATCCTGCGCGAACTCGCAAGAGACATCGAGCGGGAAATGCCCGAGGATTCACTGCTGGTGGCGCGCAAGGCGCTGCGATCGGCAATCGACGAGGAACGTTTCGAGGAAGCAGCCCGCCTTCGCGACACGCTGAAGGAGCTCGGGCCCGCCGAAATCGACCCGCAGTAGCACCGGTTGGATGCACGTCCCGCCGCCCCTTAGGTCCGCGCCCTCGGCGCGCCCGTATTCGCGCTTTCTTGCTGCGCCACGCGGCCGCGCCGTGCCTGTACCCACCTGTCCACCTCTTACCGGCTAGTGGCATCGTGCTCCCACGGCGGTAGAATCTCCGCATCAAGCGAGGGCCTAACCGCCAATCCTTGCCTCAGCATTGCGAGTCCATCTTAACCGTGGGGAGAGCGCATGATTGCACACACGACCATCGGGCTTCTCTGGCTCGGCGCCGGCATGATCGTCGGAGCGTACCCGGAGGGTGAACCACAAGTTGCGACACCCGCCGGCGGTTCAATCACGGCCGCCTATGAGGGCGCTGCGAAGCGCATCGTCGATGCAGCGATGGCAAAGAACGACGCCTATCTGAAGATGGAGGAACTCTGCGATGGGATCGGCCATCGCCTGGCGGGCTCGCCCGGCTTGGACAAAGCTCTTCGGTGGGCCGCGGCTACGCTCGCGAAAGACGGTATGGAGAACGTACGGCTCGAACCCGTAACCGTGCCCCATTGGGTCCGCGGACAGGAATCACTCACGTTGCTCGAGCCGCGGAGTGGCGACCTGCCGATCCTCGGGCTGGGCGGGTCGGTGGGAACCGGCGCCGATGGGATCACGGCGCCGGTCGTGACCGCGGGGGATAAGGAGCACCTCGACCGTCTGGGCGATAGCGTCAAGGGCAAGATCGTTCTATTCAATCATCCGATGCCGCCATACGACCCGCAGCGAGGCAGCGGTTACGGCAGCGCCGTCAGGTATCGTTACAGCGGCGCTAGGTGGGCGGCCGAGAAGGGCGCGGTCGCGTGTCTGGTTCGATCGGCCACGGCGGTCAGCCTGCGTTCGCCGCATACTGGGGCCATGGGATACGGCGATAGTGAAGTGAAGATCCCGACGGCATGTGTCACGATCGAGGACGCCGAGATGCTCGCTCGGCTCAACGCCCGCGGTATCTTCCCGATCGTGAACCTCAAAATGGAGGCGGAGAATCGCGGGACCGCTCCGTCCGCCAATGTCGTCGCGGAACTGCGCGGCACCGAAAAGCCCGATGAGGTCGTGGTCATCGGCGGGCACATCGACTCCTGGGATGTGGGGCAAGGCGCGCATGACGACGCCACAGGCTGCGTGATGGCCATGGAAGCGGTCAACCTTCTGAAGAAGCTGGGCCTGGTGCCCAGGCGGACGATTCGCGTCGTGCTCTGGGCAAACGAGGAGTTCGGTCTATCAGGCGGCAAGGAATACGCCAAAGCCCATGAAGCCGAGCTTGTGAAGCACATCGCGGCCATCGAATCGGATGAGGGAGGCTTTCGGCCCACCGGGTACCGGCTGGAGTGTACGGACGAAAACAAGCAGTCCGTCGCCGCGGAGCAGATGCGCGAGATACTCGGCATGCTGAGTTCGATCGGCTCGCTCGATGTGAAGGTCGGCGGCAGCGCTGCGGATGTTAGCCCCATGCGATCGTCCGGCGTGATCTTGATGGGACATGGCGTCGAGAATTCCACGTACTTCAACTATCACCACACGCGCGCCGACACGCTCGACAAGGTAGACCGGAAGGAGCTTTCGCAAAACGTCGCGGTCATGGCGACAGTCGCCTACATACTTGCCGACATGCCACAACGCTTCGGCGAGAAGTAACGAGTCCGCCTTCGCGCTGTGCGGGTCAATCGAACGCCACGTCCTGACGTTGTCGGTCACGGAAAACAGCCGCCCGCGTGATACCCGCGTCCCGTAACACCTGGGCGGCTTCATCCAAGCCCTCGCCGACGTCTTTCGCGCGATGAGCATCGGAGCCGAGACTCATCGCGGTACCGCCGAATGCCGCGTACCGGGCGACGGTATCCGACCCGGGCATGGCTTCGTCCAGGCCCTGTCGCATCGTGGATGTGTTGATCTCGGGCACCAAATCGGCCTCCAGACAAACCTGGAGGATCTCATCGATGAGCTGAGCGTGGGGCGATAGGTCGAACGAACCACGGAATCGGTGTGTGTAGCGTTTGACGAGATCGAGGTGGCCGAGCACATCGAAGACGCGCCCGTGGGCGCGGTGCAACCGTTCGCAACACCGCACGGCTTCCAGCACCGTCTCGAGGTACCGTCCGGTGCCCTCGGCCACGTCGACGCCTTCCCATTGCTCTCGTTTGTATAGCGCCCTGCCTTGGAAGTAGTGAACGCTGAGGATGACCAGATCGAAAGAGCGGCTTGCGAGGAAGTCGACAATGCCGTCCATGCGGTCCGGCTGATAGCACACCTCGATGCCTTGACCGATAAAAAGATCGGTGCCGAACTCGGCCCGTAGCGACCGTATGGCGCTGCAGTATGTGTCGTGTTCGTACACGCAGGAGGGCCAGTCGTCCGGGTGGGTGTCGTAATGCTCGGTGAAGGTCAGGCCCGCGAGGCCGCGCTGAGCGGCGGCCCGGACGTTCGCCGCCGGCTCGGTCTTCGAGTCAAAAGAGTGGTGGGAATGTAGATGTTGGTCAAAAAACGGCATATTCCTCGCACCAACCCGCCTGCTGCTCCAAATAAACCGGCCGGCGAACGCAATATACTCACAGGCAACGACTGACGCGGAGCACACGGGTACGTAGCAGGCTACGCCACCGACGGCGGTAGTCAACGGATCACCGCTCCGGTAAGATCGTACGTCGTTTCTCGGAGACGTGTCGTGAGTGAATCACCAGAACCGTCCGTCGAACAGGCGGTCGTCACTATCTATTGCACGCAGTGCGGCCAGGCCATGCGGGTCGCGCCGGAGCACGTTAGTAGCACCGTCGCATGCCCTCATTGCCAGACGCCCCTGGCACCGTGGCGCGTGGTCGGCGCGCCTCCGCCGCAGCCTGCGGCGCCACCGCCGCCACCGGTTTATGCATACGGACCAACGTACGGCGTCTCGTCCCGCCATCGAGTCGTCGCCGGCGTGCTCGGGATCCTGCTGGGCCCCCTCGGCGCCCATCGGTTCTATCTCGGCTACATCGGCATCGGCATCTTGCAGATCGTCTTGACCTTTATGACCGGTGGCATCGCCGGTCTTTGGGGCTTTATCGAGGGCATTCTCTGCCTCGCCGGCCAGATGCGGGATGTAGACGATCTTCCGCTTCGAGAGTAGGGATGGGATCGCCTTGACGCCGATCCGCGTTTGAAGTTATTCGGGTGAGCCCCGCTGCGCGCCGCCAAGACGGCGGGCCTAGCGCGACACGGCAAGCAAGTCTTGCACGACGGCCGCCAACTTCGACATCGGGAAGGGCTTCCGTAGCAGCATCGTGCGATCGGTCATGCCTTCTAAGAGCACAAAGTCGGCACTTCCGGTGATGATCACAGCCGGCAGACCGGGTCTGCACTCTCGCATCTCGTCCAGGCACGCGGTACCGGTCTTCTTCGGCAAATCGATGTCGACCACCACGAGGGCGAGTTCAGCCAGCCGTTCGCGGAACAACTCCATAGCCTCTTCGCCGTCGGCGGCGGCTGCAACCCTGAAACCGCTCTTGGCGAGCGCCTGCGATACGACACCCCGGACATGTCTGTTGTCCTCGGCCACCAGAATCGTCTCACCGCGCCCGGTATAGGCCACATGCTCAGCAGGTACGCGCACTTCCTGCGACGCGGGCGAGTCACAGCACGGTAGCGCGATGGTGACGCGCGTTCCGTGCCCCTCCTTCGATTCCACCTCAACGCGCCCGAAATGATCCGAGATGATTCCGTGCACCACGGCCATGCCCAGCCCGGTACCGCGTTCCCTCGACTTCGTGGTGAAGAAGGGCTCGAAGACGCGGTCGGCCACGGCCTTGGACATGCCGATGCCGGTGTCCTCTACGATCAGTACCGCGGCACCGTGATCGCCCGACGTCACGGTGCCAAACGCGCCTGACGGTGCGCCGGGACGGTGTTCCAGCGAGATGGTCAGCCGCCCGCCGTCGGCCATGGCATCGCGTGCGTTGATGGCGAGGTTGATCACGACCTGCTGAATCTGCGTCTCCTCACCTTCGACAAAGAGCCGCCGACCGGAGTCGACGTCCTGCACGATCTCCACGGCGGCCGGCATCATCCGGCGCAGCATGGTGACCGACTCACCAACAACTTTCCGGAAATCGAGGGGCACTTTGACGCTCGCCGACTTGCGGCTGAAGGCGAGCAGAGATCGGGTCACCGCCGTGGCCTGGTCGGCAGCCATGGTAATCCCCTCGAGCGCCTCGGCGGCCATCGGGTCATCATGCATGATCTGCTTGGCTACTTCGTTGTAGCCGACGATGGCGGTAAGCACGTTGTTGAAATCGTGAGCGACGCCGGACGCCAGCGTTCCGACGGCTTCCAGCTTGTGCGCGTGACGCAGTCCATCCTCGAGGTTCTTCTTCTCGGTCACATCGACGAGTGAGAAGATCAGCAGTTCAACCTCTCCGCCGTCATCGAGAATCGGCACCAAGGTCCAATCCCAATAGGTGACGCCTCGTTCGGGCTGATCCGGATAGACGAAGGGTCTGGCTTCAACTTGAAAGGCCTCTTTGGTCTCGACGACCTGCTTGAAGATCGCCTCGGCATCCGAAGGGTATAACTCGAAGTGATTGCGCCCCACGAACTCCGCCACCTCCCGCTGACTCGCTCGCGCGTAGGCTTCGTTGACCCTGATGAAGTTGAAGTCGCGGTCCAGCAGCGCCAGACAGGTGAGCGTCGAATCGAAGTAGGTGTCCAGAATACGCGACAGGTCGCGTGCGGTCTCCTCGGCCTGCCTTCGCTCCGTGATATCGATGACGGTGCCGAGCATCCGGATCGGACGGCTGTCGCTGTCGCGCGTCACTTCACCCTGTTCATAGACATAACGAATGTCGCCGCCGGGAAGCACGACGCGATAGTCAATGGCGTAATCGGCATCATCGTTCAAGGTAGCGTCGACGTTCGCCTGGACGCGGGCCCGATCGTCCGGATGGACCGAGTTCACGAAGACACGGTTCGTGGCGGTGACCTCACCGGCGTCCAACCCGAAGATGCGGTAGATCTCATCGGACCAATAGAGTTCGTCCTCTCGAATGTTCCAATCCCAAAACCCCATGCGAGCCACACGCTGCGCGCCTTTCAAGAGGACCTCGCTCTGATAACGCCTCTCTTCGGCCGCCCGCCGCGCCTCTTCCGCTCGCTTTTGCTGCGTGATGTCCCGCGATATTCCGGCGATACGACGGATTTCGCCGGCTTCGTCGCACACGGTAAACGCCCTCTCGTGGATCCAGCGAATCTCACCGTCACGGCGGACGATCCGGTACTCCAAGTCACTCCGACTTCGCGCCTCACCGGAATTGGCGATGTCCAGGACACGCTCCTTGTCTTCCGGGTGCAGGTACTGCGCCCAACTCCGCATGTCGCCGTACAGTTCTCCACGGGGACAACCCCACACTTGCTCGTAGGCCGGGCTGACGTAAAGGACCTTGTGTCGCACCCAATCGGTCAGCCAGAATACGTCCTCGATGTTCTCGGCTATCTGCCGAAAGCGGACATCGCTGTCTCGCATTGCAGCCTCGGCCCTCGTGCGATCGGTCACTTCCGCAATCAGTTGATCGTTCGCCGCCGAGAGCGCGACCGTTCGATGCTCGACTTTGCGCTGTAAGTCCCGCCGCAGCTCCGCGAGTTCGCGGTAGTCACGCCGATGGCGGTTCGATACCGAGATTGCCATAGTCAGGACAAGTGCCGCGAAGCCGAAGGACGGCAGAGGAATCGACGTGATCGGCGCAAGATGGAGGACCTGCGTACCCCACTCGTGGAACTCCGTGGCGACCAGAATCAGGACACCCATACCGATCGTCCGTGCCTCGCGATCGCCACGGCGGACGCGCTGGATGATCAGTACGGGCGCCGCGACAAGCAACGGAAGCAAGAAGGCCCAACGGACACCCTTCGTCGCGGCCACTAGTTCGGGACTCAGCACGGCGGCGACTGCGCATGCCATAGCTATGTGAGCCCACTGATAACCGCGCAGGAGCCGGCCGATCTCCTTCGACAGGAAAGGCCAAAGGAACTGTATCGACGCCGCTACTGCCAAGTGGATCACGACGTTATTGAGTCGGTGAACGAGTCCGATGCGATCGGTGAGTTCGAAAGGCCATGCGGTCACGAGGATGGTGTTGGCGGCTAAGAGCAGCGCGGTGATACCGAACCAGAAGTGTTCCACGCGCGTGCGCAGATGAAGGAAGCGCTGGAGATACGCGAGGGCGACAAGCGCGAACATGGCTGCGAACATCAACCGTGGCACGTCGGCCTTGAGAGCTCGCTGCCGCATCAGCGCCGCGCGATCGCGCAGCAGGTCGTAGTCGCCGAGTTCGATCGTCGTGCCGGCCGGTCCGGCTTCGTACCCCAAGCGTTCGGCGCGAGCCGAAGCCCAACCCACGCGCCACACCCGAAGGGCGAGCGCCAACCGCCCCTGCGAATTCACGGCGCCGGGTGGGATTTCATACGCGCGCGCGGCGGGCACCGGTCGGCGCAGAGACTCGGAGCCGTAGCGCCCGATCGACTTCCCGTCGGCGTACAACTCATAGCTGCCGTGCCGCGTCGGCCCCACGAGCAGGCCCAACTTCGTCGAATCCGAAGTCGCCCCGTCCATGCGATGCACGGGCAACTCGCATCGATACCAAATGTACCCGTCGTGTTCGTCGTATCCCTGCTCGGTCCAGGTGGCGGGAATCGGCACGGTTTGCCAGGTTGAGTCATCAAACTCCGGATCGGCCCACGCAAGATCATCGCCCGCGCGCGATCGCCAGACGCCGGCCGGTCCCGCTGTCGGCTGAAATGTGGAAAGCGCGATATCGTCGCCGCGAGCCTGGAGACCAAGCGTGAGACACGCGCCGAGCGTTATGATTCGTGCCGTCGAGCGCATTGTGGCAAATCCGACTTCGACCGGCCACGCGCGGAGTCACGGCGTCGGCAGGAATGTTGATCAGCGACGCTTGACCCGACGATGTGCTTCAGCGTCGCGAGGGGATCCTTCCCCGTCTCCATCCCACCGGCTCAGCGCGCGTCACCCTCATGGTGAATTGCGCTACCAGCCCCTCGCGCTTACGTACTTGCCGCCGTCAGACGAAAGTAAGTTCCACTCACGTCTCGGTAGAAACCAGGGTATCCTCGACTCCACCATAACGCAACGATATTCCTCGTCACCGTCTTGGCACTCCGGAGACGCTCGGGAACGCTCCCGAAGACGTTACGCATAGGCCCTGCAGCGGCTCAATCGCCAAAGATGGGCGCAGGATTGCCGTTTTCGCCGACTTTGACGAATACCACTTCGCCCTCCGTCACTTTGACGTTCGTGTCCGGCTGCCGCCGCCTACGGGCACAAACTTTGACGCGAATAGTGATCGAAGTCCGGCCAACGCGAATCGTCTCTGCGTAGAGTGTCAGGAGATCGCCCACGTAGACCGGTTGGTGAAACTCGACCTGCTGAAACGATACGGTCACGTATCGGCCATGACTTTGTCGCATCGCCTCCACGTAGGCCGCCTGGTCGATCAAAGAGAGAATCAGCCCGCCGAAGATCGTACCGTCGGCGTTGGTGTCGCGCGGCATGGTGACGAGGCGGATGGCCGGCTCGTCGGTCGGTGGCTTCAGTTTGTCACTCATAGCTCGTGATACTCCATGCTGATTCAAGCGGACGACGCGACGGTACACCTTCACCGTGCAAGTAGCACGACAACGACAACCGCGGCCACGAGCGCCACAGCTACGCACCACGGCAGCCAGGGAAACCGGAACCGGTACAAGCGCGCAAGGTGCTGGAGGTATTTGAAGAACACGCCCGCCCCGAGCTTGCTCTTGCCGGCCGTTCGCGCCGAGAACTCGATCGGAATTTCTCCAGGTGCGCGACACCCGCCCTTCACATAGAGCTCCAGCGCGATCTTGTAACCGATCGGATCGATGCGGGCGGCGCTGGCCCAGGTTTCACGCCGAAGCCCGAAGAACCCGGACATCGGATCGGACAGCGGCACGAGCGGGGCGGCCAGCATCGTCGCTACTTTGCTCCCGAGCCGTCGGATCAACGGCCAGTCCTGACGGATCGCTCCGCCCGCGCCGTAGCGCGAACCGATGACGAAATCGCAGCCCTCGCGCTCGAGACGAGCTAGGAGTTCGGGTACCTTCTCGGGCGGGTGCTGCAGGTCCGCGTCCAGCACCACAAACCGGTCGTACTTCGCCTCAGCGAAACCGGCAAGAACCGCCCCTGATAGGCCGCGCTCATCCTCCCGGACGACGACTCGAACCGGATAATGTGCCGACAGGGCGTCCACGGCCTCAACCGTGCCGTCCCGCGAGTTGTCATCCACGATGATCAGCTCAGCCTCGATTCCGGCATCTGAGACGGCGGCGAACAGTCGCTCCACCAGCGGCATGATGTTTGGAGCCTCTCGGAAGGTCGGCACGATAATGGATGCAGCCGGGGGAGGGGTGGACATGTAGAAAATGATAGCGTCCACCGCCGTCGGGACAATATCTCATTGCGTTGCGAGGCAAAGTCGCCCGTTCGCGTCGCGCCTGGTACCGGCGACCGTCAGTCTGCGGCGGCGTGGCGCTGACGAAGCAGAAAACCGGCGTTTGACAGGCGCCGGGTGGCCAGATACATAGCGGTACGCGGCTGGCGCATGTATGCGACGCCGCCGCCCGCTCTTTTATCAACGGATTGATCCGGTGCTCTTCAAGGCAATCGGCGGCAAGACGATCCACTCCATGACCGCCTTCGGTCGGTTTGCCCTGTTCACATGGCAAATGATCCGTTGGCTCGTTCCCGGGCTGTTTCAATGGCGAACCTGGGTTCGCACCATGCCCATCTTCTACGAGGTGGGAAACCGGACGCTCCCGGTGATCATGATCACCGGGACCTTCGTAGGCCTGGTGTTGGCGATCCAGAGCTACGACCAACTCCGGGCGGCGGGCTTCGAGCAGCACATGGGTGTGCTGGTATCGCTGTCGCTCGTACAGGAGCTCGGCCCCGTGCTGGCCGGCGTGATGCTCGCCGGCCGGGTCGGCGGAGCGCTGACCGCCGAACTCGGCACGATGCGCGTGACTGAGCAGATTTCCGCGCTAAGAGTCATGGGGTCGGACCCGATTCGCCAGCTCGTCGTACCTCGTTTCCTCGCCTGCATCCTGCTGACGCCGTTACTGACTTTCTTCTGCGACGTGTGCGGCTCGATGGCCGGATGGTTCATCGCGGTGGTACTCAAGGGCATCCCCTCGAACCCGTACTGGTATCACGTAGCGGATGCCGTCCAGACTTGGGATGTCGGTGTGGGCTTCGTCAAGAGCATCGTCTTCGGCGGCGGGATCGGGATGATCGCCTGCTACAAGGGGTTCCACTGCCGCACCGGTGCCGAGGGCGTGGGGCGGGCCTGCACGGAGTCTTTCGTCGCCAGCTTCATCATGATCCTGGTGACGGACTTCTTTCTCGGCACGTTCCTCTCGGGCCTCTATCGCGGAATCTACGGCTTCAAATCGTTGGTGTGACGATGGGTGGATCCAACACAGCCGACAACCCGGCCCCCAGCAACGGCGTGCCGATCATCCGCTTGATCGACGTACATAAGTCGTTCGACGAGCTCGACGTGCTCAAGGGCGTCAACCTCGACCTGCGAGCCGGCGAGACGACCGTCGTTCTCGGTGAGTCCGGCGCCGGAAAGAGCGTCATTCTCAAGCACATCGTGCGATTACTCCGGCCGGACAGCGGCGAGGTTCACTACCGCGACCGCCGGATCGACACGTTGCCTGAACGTGAACTCGTCAAACTCCGGTGCCGCTTCGGGTTTCTGTTTCAGCTCAGTGCGCTGTTCGACTCGATGACCGTGGGGCAGAACATCGCGTTTCCCATCCGCGAGCACACCAAGAAGAGTCGTGCGGAGATCGACGAGATCGTCAGCACCAAGCTCGACATGGTCGGACTCGACGGGACCCAGTCGAAGTGGCCGGCCGAACTGTCCGGTGGCCAGAAGAAACGCGTGGCGCTGGCACGAGCCATCGCCGTCGACCCCGAGTTGATTCTGTACGATGAGCCGACGACGGGGCTCGATCCGCCGCGCGCCGACGAGATCAACGAGCTAATCCTCAAGCTCAAACGGGAGCTGCACGTGACGGGCGTGGTCGTCACGCACGACATGGCCAGTGCCCGCAAGGTCGCAGACCGCATCGTGATGCTCTACGACGGCGACTTCATCTTCGACGGGACCCCGGAGGAGATACAGGCGTGCCAGGACCCGCGGGTCAAATGCTTCGTCGAGGGGCGATGTGAGGAGGAGGTCCTCCGCGAACTCTACAAACAGGGTGATTCATGAAAGAGGGAACTCGGAATTTCCTGGTCGGCACGTTCGTCATTTCGTCGTTGGCCGCACTCGGTATCCTGATGGTCTGGTTCGGTGAGACGCCGGAATGGCTTCGCACCAGTGAATGGACCGTCGAGATTCGCGGCGTCACGGACCTTCGGGGTATCGGCGACGGGACCCCGGTGAACCTCAACGGCGTCGAGATCGGGCGGGTGACCGGACTGGACTTCGTCGACCGCGCACGGCCCGAACAAGGCGTGGTCGTCATCGCGCGCATCGATCGTGATTACTCCATTCCACGCGGCTCGTTGGCCAAGATCTACGGCGCTACGCTCGGGCTCGGCAGTGGCCACGTCAACATCATCGTGGAAAAAGGCGGCGACCCGACGCCGGTGCCCAAGGACGGCACCGCGCGGCTCCATGGCCAAATGGCCAGCATGCTCGGCGAGGTGGTCACGAAGGACATGATCGACTCCGTGCAGCGCACGGTCGAGAATATCGGCAGTTTCGCCGCCGCCGCCGAGCCGGTGGCAGCCAACCTCGAGACCATGCTCGAACAACGCCGTGTCGCCGACCTGAAGAAGCACGGCGGCGACCAGCAGGCCAACGTCACGACGGTCGTCGAGCGAATCGACAACTTCGTCGCCAACCTCAACGCCATCCTCGGCGACGTGAACGTCCAGGATGATGTCAAAGGCGTGGTGCGCGACCTGAAGGACACCACGCTCGATCTGAAGGAGATGATCACGATGTGGCGGTCGGAGTCGCAGAAGCTCGCCGACAACACCAACAACGCGATCGACCGCACCGAGGAGAAGCTCGAGGAGTCCTTCGCGTACCTCAACACGTTCCTCAAGAGCGTGGACGAGGCCTCGCGGAGCCTCGCCACCGTCATGCACGCCATCGAGCAGGGCAAGGGGACAGCCGGGCTGATCGCCAAAGACGAGCGGCTCTATGAGGCGGCGGTCCTGGCGATTCAACGGCTCGATAAGGTGCTCGGCAACATCGAGCGCATCACCGGTAAGATCGAGGAAGATGGCTACATCACGGTCGGCCAGATCACGCCGGTCGGCACGTTCACCGAGGACTTTCCCGTCGGCGCCCAGGCTTCCGATCAGCCGTAGTATCGGCTCGGTTCCCGGAACACGGCCTCGACTGATTCTCCAAGGAGACAAGAAAATGTCCCGGACCAAGGGAACGCCAATCGTCCTCTCGCTGCTTCTGTGTCTGCTCGGTTGCGCCCAGCGCCAGCCAATCCTCGCGAGCGAGAACGTGCAGCCAGACCGCGGCCAGGCCTCGCACCTCGACCGACTCTCGGACTCGCATGTTCACATCATCGACTTCCTCCAAAATGGCGCGTTCGATAACAGCGATGGTCGGTTCCCGGGCGTGGGCGATCGAGGCCAGATCACGGATGTCTTACCCCTGCGCTATCTTGCGCTTCCTTACGGCGAGCAGTGGCGGCGGCTGACCTTGTTCCTTACGGACATGGAGGCCGCCGGCGTGGACCACGCGATGGTCTCCGGGATGCCGTTCCTGAAGAAATGGTCGGCCAATGAGCCCTTTGCACGGCCCAAGTACTACCTTGACAGCGGCTCTCGGATGGTTCGCGCGCGGGACACCGATTTTCTCATCGGGGCGGCGGTCATTGACTACCAGAGGAAGTTCGCCAACGACGAGCAGGCGTTGCGCAAGCTCGAAAGACTCTACCCGTTCGTTTGCGGCTTCGATGGCACGGATTTGGGCGCCGTGGACCTCGTGATCAAGCGGATCAAGGAGTTCCCCGGCGTGTGGAAGGGAGTCGGCGAGGTGATGTCGCGTCATGACGACTTGACCAACCTCACCACGGGTGAGCGTCCCCGAGGAGATCATCCGGCGCTGAAGCGCCTCAGCCGCTTCGCGGGCGAGGCGTTTCTTCCGGTCAGTATCCACCACAACATCGCCCCGATCTCTCGAAGTCCGACGGAAGTCAAGGAACCGGTCTATCTGGATGAGCTTGTAGAACTCGTCGAGTACTGCCGCAAGCCCAATGCGAAGTACGAGACCAAGTTCATCTGGCGTCATTCCGGGATCAGCCGGCGCGTTGTCGTGGAGAATCTGACCCATTGGGTCGATGCGGTACTGGCTCGCTTCGAGGGCCAGGTGTACGTCGACCTGTCGTGGGTTGTCTACGAGGACTATGTCCTCGATGACCTCGAGTCCTGGGCCGCGCTCATCAAGAAGTACCCGGAGAGCTTCATGCTCGGGTCGGACGTCGTGGGCAGCGGGAAGAACATGGGAACCGAACTCGGCAAGTTCAAGGCGCTCATGGATGAGATTTCACTTGATCGAGACAACGTCGTGCGCCGGAACTTCGCCAGGGACAACTTCGTGAGACTAATGTCGGACCTGCGGAAACAGCAACGAGCCAGGATGCTTAGCGACAAGCTGATCTCGCCGGAAACGCCCGAATGGACCGGCCTGATACTCGAGCCCGATTACGAGTACGACGCAAACGCCCACACCGGGGCGCGCACCCGCTCCTTCATCAAGGAGAACAGGCCCTGACTGATGTCGCGATCGGGTTTGTGTGCATCCAAGAACCCGGAACGACTCCGGAATGTCCCGGTGCCGGGCTGTCGCCATCGCGCAAAACAAAACCGCCGGTTCGACTCTGAGCCGACCGGCGGTCGTGGGTGGTCACGTGGTGTGCCACGTCTCTTTAGAACGGAAAGAACGGTATCGGCAACCGGGGCAGCGGCGGAAGCTGCAGCACGGGTGCCCCGTAGGACGTGCCACCGCCCATACCCGCCAAACCTGCCAGGCTCGACATCGTCGGCGTGCAACCCGTCGTGCTCATCAGGCCCGCCACCGCGATCAGCCCGACGACCGCCATCCGAACGACATTCTTGTATCCTGAAGTCTTCATCGTCTTATCCTTTCGTTTCGTGTTTGAACCTGTTAACCGTTGTCACAGGGGTTACACGCCGAAAGCCAAGACCTGATACGGCTTTCCGAGTTTTCTTCGGGCCATAGGCGGAAGGCGGCGCCGGCGGCAAATGGCTGATGTGATGGCACGCATGTCCCACCGGGCAGGCCCATTTGAAGCCTGTGGCTCCGCTTCATACGGTGGACTCCGTTGGCCTGCCACACTCCGGGCACGCGCCCGAGTCGTTGCCGGTCAGATCATAACCACACGTCAGGCAAAGGCCGCGCTGACGAAGCAGGCGTTGCCTTCGTCGCCAGAACATTCCGCCGTGGTCACCGGGTGTCAGCCGCCAAAACGACCACACAGCGCACCAGAGAACGGGCGAAAAGCTGACAACAACGACGATCGGCATCACGACCCACATAGGCACACCCTGTACTCCGCGCAGCCAGTACAAGCCGAAGTGGCTGCCGGGAAGATAGCCGATCGGTATCATGACCGTGCCGATCAGCGTGGCCACCAGCATGCGCGTCGTGGTGCTCGTGATCCTCGGATCGAATCCCAGCACTCTGCGGTGGGAGTGCCTGCGGACGAACGCGACGGCCGGCCAAGAGACCAGAAGGGCGATCATCACGATAAGAGGGAAGCCGAACCGGTGAGACCAGGCATAGGTCCGCGTCGGCGGGGGCGTTTCTCCCGGATAATATCCATGTTCGCCCTCACCGTAGCTGACCATGGTCGGAAGAAAGTGTCGTGGGTACGCGGCTTCATGGTTGTCGACGCTGTTGATGAAGCGTTGCTGATCCGAGTAGACGTAATGAAAGAAGCAGTTGCCCTTGTCGATCTCGACGCACATGTGCCGGCGCTGCGATGTGAAGCACACCCAGTGGAGCGGCGCCTGGAGGCTGGCGATCCACAGCACCGTCGCTCCGGCCGCCGCCGCCACCAGCGCCAAGATGGCTACCCTGCGAATCATGCGCGCTTGATCTCCGTGCCGCACTCCGGGCACTGTCCCGATTCGTTGCCGGTCAGATTGTATCCGCACGTGCTGCAAAGGCCGCGATCGCACCGGCGGAACCGCCGCAACGGACCACAGACAAAGGCGGCCGCCGGGTAGGGGGCGAACAGCGCAATCAGCAGCCAATACGGCACGTAGACGTACGTGCCGAGGGTGGCTTGGTACCGTGGCCAACCGATATTTGACGGCGGTACCAATGGGTAGTCAGGGCGGCGACTCCATCCCTCGACGGGCATCATCGGCAGTACTGCCTGTACGGGCAGGCTGAATCTGCTCACCGAGATACCTCCACCACAGACCGTAATCAGCGACTGCCGGTTGCAGTGGCAGTACCTCCACTTGACCGTCACTATCCACGCAACGGCTGTAGCCAGTGTCGCCAGCGTCAGTACCACGATAACGGCCTTGCGCATCATGCCCGCTTGATCTCCGTAGCGCGTTCGGAGCCAACGCCGGAGCCCTCCGCGGTCAACCGGATCGCAGCATCTTGATCACAGCGCCGCCCAGCATGCCGACACCGAGGGCGAGCAGGACCCACCAGAGACGTTCCGGCCACGGCGTGATCATCAGCCGGCAGAGCCCCACCGCAACGGCCATGGCGGCGGCCGTCGTCGCGACGATCGGGATCATCAGCAAGATGCCGTGACCGCCGAAGGTCCGCTCGGCGAGTCGGAGGCTGATTACCGCGAAGATACCCGAGGTCACGAAGAACGGCAGAAGCACGAGCGGCGTGTAGTATCTTCCGTAGTAAGTTCGGCGGAAGTCCGTCGACCTGATCCAGTCTTGCAGTAGCCAGGTCAGCAGAAAGTAAGCAAGCCCCATTGCGAGGCCGGCTGCCACCCCGGAAAGCACCGCTCGGACAAGCGCCGCACCCGGGGACCAATGATCGTCATCCGGCCTTCTCGGAGCCATCTTCGTTACTCCCTTCGAGTTACAGCCGACATGTCCCGGGCACCAGATTCGACGCGCGATCGTACCCGGGCGCCCCGTCCGATTCAACGAAAAGAGCTCAACTCCGCCGTCGGGGTCGGTTCGTCACAGTTGTCTTGCTCCTGCAGCCGCCAGTGTCAGCACCACGAAGATCGCTCTGCGAATCACGCCTTCTAGATCTCCGCGCCGCACTCCGGGCAGACGCCGGATGCGTTACCGGTGAGGTCGTAGCCGCATGTCTGACAGCGTCCGGGCGGAAACCGTCCACGGAAGGCCATCGTCCCGCCCTGGAGTCGAAAGGCAATAGCTCCGCCCGCGACCGCTGCCACCGGCGCCAACACAGAGAGAAAGAGGTAAGAGAGCAAGCTGAAGATACCGCCCGACGGATCACCGGGCGGACAACCGACGAAATCGAGCGCCAAAACGCGAGTTGGGGAACGACGAACCAGGCTGCCATGGCGGCAATCAGCATGATGACAACCCTGCGGATCATGGCTGCTTGCCTTCATCGTCCCACCAGCGCGTCGGGTTGCGCACGTAGCGGTCATACAGCGCGCCGCGGGCGAACGTCGCGTGGCCGTCGGCGAAGAAGATGTTGCCGCCGTCGCCATGGTTGGACTTCGGCTCGTACATCACGACGAGACGATTGTCGACGCCCTGTTTTGTCACGAGGGAGTGCGGCACGATCACATAGTTGCACTTGTCGAGCCCGGACGACGGGCAGATCATCTCTTCAGGTGCCATGCCGGCTGACTCGCCGAACCGGAGCAGGGCGGCTGCGTCTTGTCCGTCCGGCATGCCATAGACCTTGACGGCCATCGCGATGTGCTTCATGTTTTGCTGGCAGGCGATCCGCCTCGACAGTTCGGGCACGCGCAGTACAGAGGCCACTGCAACTGTGAGGGCGATGACGCCCACCACGATGAGGGCAATCCTGAAGTGCATGACCTAATCATAGGCAGGAAAGGCGCGGAATCCAGCCAAGACGGCATACACGCAGATGGTGTGTGTTGTTCCGCCCTTGCAGGACTTCTGAGAGGTGGGGGTGCTCGTCCACCCGGGGTTTCACTCTCGTTCTTCTACACATATCCAGGAGCGTCGATCGGTAGTGCCCGTCGGGCTTTGCAGGTGCAAGCCGGCCCCAGCCTGAAAGGCTGATAGACAGTAGCCGTGTGCAAGTTCGCCGTAGGCGAACGCCGCTCACGGTTATCGTGCTTCATATCACTCCACTCGACCCTGAAGGGGGCGGAAAGAACGCCCGGCTCTGGCCGACCCTTACAGGGTCGTGGTATTCGGTGGAGACGCGATCCGGCGGTGGCCCGCCTTCGGCGGACCTACCGCCGGCTACTATCGTGCAGGCCTTCAGCCTGCAGAGAGAGCACCTCCGCTCATCTTGCGATGACGGAGCAGACGCGCGGAGTTGTGTAGAACAACGAGGGTTTCACCCCGGGCTACTATCTTGCGCCCTTTCAGGGCTCAGGAAGAATACTGCGAAACGTGGTACGCCGTATTGAGCTGAGCGTGTTACGCGGTATCGAGTCGTGTGCCGTGCCGCCCGCGCGTCCATCGGATGACTGCATCGCCGACGGCGCCTACGACGAACACCGTCCACACTGCCACCGGAGCCCAGGTTGGCATGTTCCAGTGGCCTGTCAATGTTCGTTGCTGTTCCGCCTCGAAATAGCAGACGAAGGCAGCGCCGGCTGCGAGCCAGGCGAAGCGTATGCGCAACGGTAGAAACAGGATCACCCAGGTCAGATACCAGAAATGCACGACGGGCAAGAGCATCAACGTGGCCGTCCACGCGCGGGAGGCGTACTTCGTGAAATCGTCCGAGCGTATCGCGAGCGCCACGATGATGACACCGAGCAGCCCGGGCATGGCAAGAGGGTGCAGGTCGCGCAGCGTGCCGGCGACACCGAGCACACCGGTGAGGCTGAAGAACTCGCTACCGGTGCCGAAACGCCTCAGGCTGGAAAAGAGCATCGTGCCCGCGTCGATGTAGGGCAGGTAGCATAGAGCCACGACGGCCATCGCCGCGATGGCTGCACGCGGTTTTCGCAGGATGAGCCACGGCAAGAGGATCAGCGGCATGAGCTTCGTGGCGATGGCTCCACCGAGTGCGACGCCCGCCCACGCCCAACGCCCAGCCAGCATCGCCCAGACCATAAGCGCCATCAGTAGCAACATCAGGCTGTCTACGTGTCCGTCGATCCCGAACGAGGTAAGCACGAGCGGACAAAGGCCGTAAAGAACCGCCGCGTGTGGTCGTAGATCGAGAGCGTTCGCCGTCCGCGTGTCCGCGCGGGCTGAAGCCCGCGGCTCGGGGTGCCTTACCGCAGTCTTCCCGAGCCTCGCCACGCATGCGCCCAGCACGGCGATGGTCAGTACGTCCCACACGACGTGGACGAGTTTGAACGCGAACACCGACGGGTGCACAGCCGCTATGGCTGCGAACTCCATCTGCGCGAGCGGCGGGTAGATCGCCGGATAGTCGGGATGGTTGATCTGCGCCCAGTTGGCATCACGCATATGGGCCAAGGACGGGTCATCGGGCGGCGTATCGAACGGGTTCACGTGCTCGAGTTGAACCTTGCCCTCCCACACGTAGCGGTGCAGGTCGTCGGACGGTTGCGTACCGAGCAGGGGGATTCGGATGACCGCGCAGGCGATCAGCCACCACACCCACGATCGGCTGGCGCGGGCCACGTCGTTGGGCGCAAGCGCGGATCGCTCGACCCCCCTCTTTCCCCCCTTGGCAAGGGGAGAGGCATGGCGCCGGCCAGTGAGCGGAATCCGGAACTTCTTTGCCGTTGCCCGGAGCACTGCCCACACAAGAAGGCCATAACCCGCGAACGCGATCAGGTACGCTACCTGGAACGAACGCACGTCAGTCGATACGTGGTGAAGACGTGCGGCTGTGAACACAAACCAACCGAGCATCACCCAGCCGGCTGCGGGCAGCATCCAGTCAAGTGCACGCCGCGTTGGTGGCCGTTGCGCCGAGGACTCCGCCCCACCCCCCTCTTTCCCCCCTTGGTAAGGGGGGACGGAAGCAGAACCACCCGATGTCGAAGCAGCGGCCGCCGTATTCGCGTTCGAAGGGAGTGCGTCCGAGGCGGGCGGGTTGTCGTCACGCGGCGATGTGGGTTGGTCTTGTGGGCACATCAGCGTGTGCGTGGCGGCGGGCTAGGTCGCCTCCGCCCCGACGAGCGCCGGAGCCGGAGCGGGTGAGTCCGTCGGCTGCGGTTGCCGCCGGGGACGCGACATCCAGCCGACCACGGTAAACCCGATGGCGTACATGAAGAGGAAGAAACTGAACGCCTTGTGGTACTGGGTGTAATAGACCATGAACGACAGGGCCGAATAGATGCCCAGCACTATCTCGATCAGCCACAGCTTGTCTTGCGCGATGGCGTAGCTCGAGCCCTTCGTCTGTCCGATGACGCTTCCCGACTTCGGCGTGCGCACGAACTCTCCACCGCGAAGGTACAAACCGCGCACGACCGCCATCGCGTTGTTCACACACAAACCGCAACCCAGCACGAACATCGACGGAATGGTCCGCAGAGCGAGCCAGCGGCCGTCGAGGCTGTATCTGGCGTAGGCGTACACCAACGACGGTGCAAATGCGGCGAAGAGGATGACCGTCCAGGCGATCCACGCCCAGTCGTGGAACAGCATGCCTCCGGCGAAGACCATCAACATCGGCCGGGCGATCAGCGCCAAGAGCAACATCCACACCGAGACGGAGTAATGCGTCAGATGCAAGGTCGCCTCGAGCTTCTCCCCGAGCGAGAGCTTGGCCTTCCAGATGCGCGGCAGCAACTTGACCGCCACCTGTATCGAACCGGTGGCCCAGCGCCGCTGCTGGCTCTTGAGCGCCTTGATGGTGTTCGGCAGTTCCGCCGGGCAGGGCATATCCAGACAATAGCCCAGCCGCCATCCGCTGAGCTGAGCGCGGTAGGAGAGGTCGAGGTCTTCGGTGAGCGTATCGCCACTCCAGCCGCCGACAGCCGGGTCGTCGATGGCGGCCTTGCGCCACACCCCGGCTGTGCCGTTGAAGTTCATCATCAGGCCATTCCACGCCCTCGCACCCTGCTCGATCGCGAAATGGCCGTCGATCCCCAGCGCCTGCGCGGAGGTAAGCCACGACTCGTTGCGGTTCAGGTGGGCCCAGCGGCCCTGCATGCACGCCATGTCCGGTGCGGCCTCGAGCAGCGGCACAGCCCGCCGCAGAAAGTCCGCCGGCGGCACGAAGTCCGCATCGAAGACGGCTACGTAGATGCCGCGTGCCTGGCTCAATCCGTACGACAGCGCACCGGCCTTGTATCCCTCGCGCGAGGGTCGCCGCACGACCTTGATATCCGCGCCTTGCCCATTCAGCCTCTCGGCGACTCGGTCGATCAGCTCGCACGTGTGGTCCGTGCTGTCGTCCAGCACCTGAATCTCGTGCTTGCCCGCTGCATACTCGATCGCCGCGACTGCTTCGATCACGCGCACCGCCACGTCGGCCTCGTTGTAGATGGGGATTTGCGACGTAACGACGGGCCAGTCGTCGGGCGCGCGATCACGCTGATAGGCCTCGATGACGCCGCGCTGTTCGCGACGCCGACCGCTCGCACGCCGGCGGAACAGGTAGAGCAACACGTACAGGTGTATGCCATACGTCGCCAGTGCAAGCGTCGCCACGGCAAACACACCGAACACTGTCAATAACAACACGGACTGCAAATCAACTACCTACTACAAGCCGAGCGAACCGAGACATGGTCTCGCGGGCGCTTGAATCACGAGCGGCTTACCGCCGGTGGCACACATCGCTACGGTTTCAGATTCAGTTTCCAGTCATACTCGATGTAGCTCGTTTTCCACGTATCCCTCTCGAGCGACCGCGCCAGCTCGGGATCGTCGACATACGCGGACAAGAAAGCCGCCACGGATTTCGCATGCGGATCGTACCGAGCGTTCGTCAGGTCCGCACGGTACCAGTCCAGCAACTGCGATACCCGCATCGTCCGCCCCCTCTTTTTAAACGTGGCTCGTTGCGAATCTCGCGCAAAACCACGGACCGCTTCGCCCAACTGGGTGTCGATTCTCGCACCCTCGTAGGCACCCTGGCGGAGTTTCACGCAGCCCTTGGCTGCGCACACCAAGGCAAAGTGGATTCGCGGATCCACGCCGGTCGGACTCACGGTCCGGTAATGGTCCTGATTTCGGGCCCTGCGCTCCGCTCGCCCTAGTAAGACCGCCTTCTCGATTTCGTCCAGGCTGTACCTCCGCCCGCCGACCGTGAACTTCAGTCCCTCGAAGAACCCCTTACCGGCCGCTGTGATTCCGGGAACTTCGACAGCGAGCACGCTGTAGCCAGGCCATTTTGCCCGCTCGACCGGCAACGTGGCGAGTACGCCTTGCACCGCAAAGGCGTTGTAGGCGTTGATCCAGAACGCCAGACGAGCGTCACTCGACGCCAACGCCCCCGGGTCGGTATTCGCCAGCCGATAGAGATATTCCTCGAATCGCTTGTCGGAGCGGACGGCTGCATAGTCGACCAAACCCGCCCCATCCACGTGATCCGCAAGGACGGCGCTCCACAATCCGTGGTCGAAAGCCACCTTGTCCCAGGCCGGCGCGTACCCCTCGCCGGACGGGACCGGAATGTCGAGAGCGGCGGCGTGCGCGCAGAGCAAGCAACCGACGGACGCCAGAATACTTCGTTGGAGTGTCGTGAGTGCCATGAGCCCGGATCGATCATCGTGCGGCCGACAGGTTCGTGCCGGCCTTTACCCGCACCGAACGGGGTAGTGTACTTCGACCATCGTATCACGCCAGCGAAGAGGCCGCGTTTTCGCCGATATCGCACGTTCAGTGCAGCCACGAAAGCTCGTTTCGTCGTGAATTGTCGGGTTTGACACCGTTGAAATCACGCCCGTAGAATGCCGCCGCGACGGAAACGCGACTTTCACGGTCTTGGCCGGATACCGAAGTGAAACAGCTTAGATTATCCCAGCTCTGCCAGATTCTCGTCGACCACGGCTTCCCCGCGACGGTCGAGGGCGAGGATCGTCTGATTGACGCCGTCAACACGCTCGAGGCCGCTAAGCACGGCGAAATCAGCTTTCTCTCAAACGAGAGGTACCTGTCCGCTGTCGCGACGACCGGCGCTTCGGCTGTCATCCTCAGGCCCGGGTTGCCGGTACCCGATGGCCTCGCCGCGATTCGATGTGAGGAGCCATATAGCGCGTTGACCGTGGCGATCATCGCTATCCACGGCTACCGCGAGCATCCCCAGTGGGGCGTCTCCGAGCGCGCCGCCATCGACCCGACCGCTTCGATCGGCAACCGCGCCAACATCGCCGCCGGGGTGACAATCGGAGCTAACGCGACCGTCGGCGACCGATGCACGATCTACCCCGGCTGCTACATCGCCGACGGCGTCCGAATCGGGAACGACTGCATCTTCTATCCCAATGTCGTGGTGTACGATCACTCCGAGATCGGCAGCCGCGTGACGATTCATGCCGGCTCGGTCGTCGGTGAGGACGGGCTGGGTTACGCGCCGCTGGGCGAGAAGTGGATCAAGATTCCGCAGGTGGGACGTGCGATCCTGCACGACGATGTCGAGATCGGCGCGAACTGCACGATCGACCGCGCCACGCTGGGCACGACGGAGATCGGAGCGGGATCCAAGTTCGGCAACGTGGTGGTGATCGGCCACGGTACGAAGGTCGGGCGTGATTGCATCTTCGTCGGCGTCGTGGGCATCGCCGGCTCGGTCAAGGTGGGCAACCACGTGACACTCGCGGGGCATGTCGGCGTGGCCGGGCATCTGACCATCGGCGACAACGCCACGGTGGCGGCCAAGTCCGGCGTGAAGAACGATGTGCCCGCCGACAGTGTCGTGCTGGGCTACCCGGCGATCCCGATCGCCGAGTTCAAGCGCATGGTGGTCGTTCAGAAGCGACTTCCGGAATTGGCCAAGCGGGTCAAGGAACTCGAACGCGAACTCGAAGAACTGCGCGGCCTGGTGGACACCCCGTCACCGCAAGGCGCACCGTAGCACCGCGCCTCACACGTTTCGGGACCATCTGAGCCGTGGGCTTTAGCCCGCGCGGCTGTCCGCGCAGGCTAAAGCGTGCGGCTCGGGACCTTCTTCGCGATGCCGAACACGACTTCAAGCAAACCCACGCGACTCGGCATCATCGCCGGGCACGGCCTCTTTCCGCAGATGGTCCTGGACGGTGCGAAGGCCGCCGGCTGCCATGTGACGGTCGTCGGGCTTCGCGGCTTTGCGGATTCGTCCCTGTTCGACAAGGCGGACGTGTTTCGCTGGAGCGGGATGGTGCGGATGGGGCGATGGATTCGCGTGCTCCGGCGGCAGGGCGCGACGCGGGTAATCCTGGCCGGTTCGGTCCGCAAGGCGGACATGTTCGGGCGATTTCGCCTGCTCCGCTTGCTCCCCGACCTGACCGCGATCAGAATCTGGTTCTTCGGCATCCCGGACAAGCGTAACGATACGGTTCTGGCGGCTGTCGCTGACGAGTTCGCCAAGCACGGCATCATCATGGACGACTGCGTGGCCTACACCAAAGAGCACATGGCACCGGCGGGCGTGCTGACTCGGCGTCAACCCAGCGACGCCCAGACCAAGGACATCGAGTTCGGTTGGAGGATCGCCAAGGAGATGGGCCGGCTCGACATCGGCCAGGCCATCGCCGTGAAAGAGACCGAGGTCATCGCGGTCGAGGCGATCGAGGGCACGGACCGGATGATCGCCCGCGCGGGTGAGCTATGCCCGCAGGGCGGCTGGACGCTGATTAAGGTGGCCAAGCCGGATCAGGACATGCGTTTCGACGTACCCACCGTCGGCCCCGAGACGATCACGAAGCTGAGCAAGCACGGGGCGAAGATGCTGATCGTCGAGGCCGGCAAGTCGGTCATCGTCGAGCGGGAGAAGATGATCCAATCCGCCGACGCAGCGGGCATCGTCGTGGTGGGGGGGGGGGAATCGACTCAGGTCTGATCTGGGTGCCACGGACAAGCAGCAGCTTGTCCGTGCCGGGGCTAGCGCGAAGGTCGGCAGCCGGTGATCGGGTTTCGTACCGGCGGCGGGCAGTCGTCCATTTCGAGCTTCACACCATCGAGCTGCTCATACCACCTCGCACTCGACCAGAGCCAGTCGGACGGGGCGTCGACGAGACCGCGGCGTACCGGATTCCGGTGAATGTACTCAACACACGTCCAGGCCGTCGCCTCATCGAAGATGTTCCGATCGTAACCACCGCCTTCCAGCCAGAACCTATGCTCAACGCGGCCGGCTCGAACGATCCGCAGTTTTCCAAGGAGGCCCGAACTGCTCTGCCGCAGCCACGAAATCGCTTTCCTGGCAACGGACTGCTTGACGGACTTCAGGAAGGCCGCGACTTCGTAATGCGGGCGCCGTGGGTATACGAGCATATGGACATGCTCGGGCATGATGACGTAGGCCCACAATTCGAAGTCCCAGCGCCTCCTCGCTGTGTCCATGGCGTCGAGCAGCCATTGGCGCACCCGGTCGTTGGCCAGCAAGGGCAGCCGACCGTTACAGGAGAAGGTCAGTTCGTGGGCATGGCCTGCCTCGTTCCATGGACGACGCAGCTTTCGGTGTCGAGTTCGAATGCCGGACATTGAGTGATCCCATGCGACGGACCGCGCCGATGAGAGTCAATGAACGTGCCCCGGTGTTGGGCCGGGAACGCCACCCAGATCATAACTCAGCCGGGACGACACGGACAAGCTGCTGCTTGTCCGTGGCACCCGATCTCGAACGTCCGCGGGTGCCCGCTGGCGCCGCGTCAGAAGACGTACACGAGCACGAACGCCGTCAGCAGCGCCAGCACGACTACGATGGCCCCGAGTCGCCGCAGGCCGGCGCCGGGATAGACCGGCACGATCCAATCACCGCAGTGGGGACACTGTTGCGTCTCTTCGTGCACGGACTGCGAGCAGGATGGGCAGACGAGCACGTCGTCCTCGTCTTCGGACTCGTCCTCCTCCTCAACCCATTCCTCTTCGTCGTAGTCTTCGTACACGGCTGTCATCCGAAGCGTGAACGCGGTCCGGGGCGGCCGCTCACTCACTGCGTGGGCGGTGCGGCCTTGATGATGTCTATCATCTTCTTGAAGGCGGCTGTGTCGCACCGATCACACAGCTCGAACAGGGCGCTTTCCACGGTCGTGACGATAGCACCGGCCTGTCGCAGCCGATCCATGGCCACGCGGTAGTCAACATCGCTTCTCGAACCGACCGCATCGGCGCAGACGAAGACATCGTAGTCCATCGAGACCATGTCGAGTGCGGTTTGCAGCACGCAGATGTGGGATTCGACGCCCGCGATGAGGACCTGCGTCCGGTCGATCGAATTCATCGCCTCGCGGACCGGGTCCGCTCCGCAGGCACTGAAGGTCGGCTTCTCGATGATGGGTCGGTCGTCAGCCTGGAGAAGCTCGCGCACCGAGGCGTGCGTTGATCCGAGCCCTTTGGGATACTGCTCGGTGGCGAGCACCGGCAGGCCGAAGACAGCCGCCCCTTCCAGCAGCTTCCGCGTAGCGCGAACGATCCGTTCGTTACGATCGATGAGCGGCAGGAGTTTTTCCTGCAAGTCGATGACGAGGACGAAGGCGCGATCGGTATCGAGTTTGCCGGCACGTAACATCGTTTCGATGCTCCAAGTTACGTGCAGGAGTCTACGGCTCCGGCGTCACCCGGTCAACGCGTCGGCCGCGTCACGACTTGACCAGCTTCTTGCCGGAAAGCAGCGTCTCGATCTCTTTCTTGAGTAGTTCTTTCATGTCCGACGAGAAGCCGTTGTGTATCGCCTGGATGGTGCCGTCGGGACCGATGATGACCGTCTGGGGAATGCCGGACACGTAGTACTTCTGCCCGATGGCGCCCTTCTTGTCCATAGCCACGGTGAAGTCGAACTTGCGCGCCTCGAGGAAGCCCTTGATCAGCTCTTTCTGCTCGCGCTGGTTGACGGCGACGAAGCGCACGCCGCGGTCTTTGTACTCGTCCGTGACTTCGATCAACACGGGAAGTGCCATCACGCACGGCCCGCACCAGGTCGCCCAGAAGTCGAGCACCACGATGTCCGAGCCCTTGTGATCGGAGAGATTGAACTTACCGCCGGCGAGCAGGTCCGTCTTGATCTTCGGAGCCTTCTTGCCGAGCAGTGGATGGGGAGGATATACCTGCGCGAGCGCCTCCACTGCGTCTATCTTCTGCACGCCCTTCTTCTTGGGAACCTTGTACTTGAAGTCTCGGTCGCGAGCCTTCATGTTCAGCTTCCACTTCTTGAACGCGGCGCGGACGTAGAGCCTCTCGCCGGCTTTGACGGCGTAGCGGTTGTCGCCGATCCGTGTATCGTTCTCAGGAAGATCGCTCTCGAAACGAACGACGATCGGTTCGTCGCCCTGCCTGATCCAGAGTTGCCGTACGAGGTCGTCCTCGATCAGTTTCACATGATCGCAGTTGAATGTATCAAGCCGTTGTTCGCCCACGTACTCACTCTTGGTCACGCCTTCCATGAGCGCAGTGTACGGATCGTCCTGAACGAGTGCGTTGATCGCGTTGATCGCGGGCATGGCGGTTACATGCGCAGCCAATCCGATCGCGAACGTAACCGGTTCGAACGTCTCGGCGGAAGCCTCGAGTGAATAGGCCTGACGTTCCGGCAGGTAGGCAAAGAGGTTCGTCCCGTCGTCGACGACGGTAGCGCCCACCTTCCCGTGCTTTCCACCCTTTTGACTGAGTGCGATGCGATCCGGGCGGTCGAGTACGACGCTGTACTTCAGGCCCCTGTGGCCGCGCCCCTCTTTCACTTTGACATGCCAATCCATCGTCGCTTTGCAGCGAAAACTGTCGAGACCGCGCATGTGATCGCTCAAACGGTGCAGCACCTCGTCCGCCTTGGGATCAATCTTAGCCTTCTTCTCGGGCTTGTCCGCTGCCAGGCCGACGGCAGCGACCGCGGACAGAGCCAAGACAGGAATAAGAAGCCTGTAAGGCGACAGGAAATGCGTCATGGTGTTCTCCTTAGACAGCGCAGTACAGGCCCAAACGGACATATCCCATTATCGGGAAAACGCGTGCCCGCTGCAAGCGCAAACCCGGCGCATCGATGCCGGCGGCGGAGTGGGACCACAGGTCGCCCACGTCCGCGCGGCGTACAGAGGAGCCTATTCACCCGCCTTTCGGCGCTGATTCTCGCGAAGAAGCTTGTCGAATTGCGGCTCCAGCACTGAACCGCCAAGATTGGGGTATAGGTACTTCTGCTGCTCGATCACTTTGATCACATCATCAGGGCTTTGTTTCAAGGCAGTGCGGCACTGAAGATCGCGCAACAAGGCTCGCCAACGCAGCCGATCCGTCTCAGGGAGTTGCAGGGCCAAGCGATTGAACAACGGCAAGGCGGCCGCGTAATCTCCAGCCTGATAGAGCGCCTCGGCATAGCCGGAATCCACCGCGATGTCGAGGGTGTGACCGGCAGTGCCGGACAATTCAGCCGCGCCGCAATCCTCGAACAATTCGCGTGCGCGCTGATACTTGTGTGCATGAAGATGAGCCTGTGCAAGCTGAATCAAAAGGCGGCGATCTTCTTGCGGTTCTGCAGAAGGCTGCTGCTGGGACCAAGCGTACACCTGTTGTGCCAGCAACAGTGCGAGTTGCGCCTCTTCCATGGCGGCGTCTGACTTGCCTGTGGTGCGTGCTCGCTCGATATCGTCTATCAGATCGAGGTAGAGCGATTGTAGTGCCGGGCCCGCGTGTTTCGGATCCGATGCGATGTAGGCCGGGATCGCCCGCGCCGCCTCTTGAAGGCGGCCGAGTTTCTCGTAGGCGATCAAGCGAACACGCCACACCCTTCCGGCGAGGTGGGTAAGTGCCGGATGCGTGGCCTCAAACTCCAGGAGCACGTCCAGCGCCTGCGCGGGCCGCGCGATACCGGGAAGGACATGCACCTCCGCCAGCAGGAGCGTCGCCCGGGCGAGAAGGCTCCGCCACATGAGCGTTTGATCCGGATCGTTCGTACGGGCGAGCTCGCGCCGGAGTCGCGACTCGAACTCGCGCTGCACCGCCAGGAACTCGTGACTGTGGTGGCGCAAGTCCGTGCCGTCAGTCTCCTCGTTCTTAGCGCGCGCCTCGAGCACGCGCGCCATGCACCGAAGCCGCGACAGAACGCTGCGAAGATAGTGCTCATGGGTCTGATCTAGGAGCGCAAACTGCGTCGCGGCGGCGTCGAACGATTCCAGTTCTTCCAGCAGTTGAGCGTAGTAAAAGCGCCAATACGAAGCGGCCTCCGTGTCGGCATACTCCTGAAGGAGAACCTCCAGTGCGTCACGATAGAGCGAGAGTACGTCCGGGCGGCCGCGCAGGTTCGGGTCCTCATAGAACAACGACGCGAGCTGTACCGCGAAGACGCCCGCCTGTGCCGCGTTGACGTAGTCCGAGTGGTCTCGAGCAACCCGAAGGAACTGCTGAGCCGCTTCGGCGACACGGTCACTGCGATAGAGAGCCACAGCCACGTTGTACAGTGCCTCGGGCACGAGCGCCTTCGCCGACGCCGGCGCGTCGGCCACGAACTGCTCGCCGACCTCGATTGCCCGGGCGAGTCGGTCGGCGGCATCATGGTCCTGTCGGTCGGCCTCGAAGAGCAAGCCCGCCACCAGTGCGCAACGTTCGAACGGATCGAGCTGCGCAGGATTCGCATCGAGTCCGATCGTCTCACACACCGTCGCGTAGACTTCGTCGCGTCGGTTGACGTGGCGCTGGATCAGCGCCAGCAGCGGCTGCCATGCCATGTCGCGCATGCGCCGTGCCGTCGTCGCATCGTCGGCTGCGTCGGCGCGGGCCGTATATACCGAGCGTTCCAGCAACGCCGCCACAAGCAGCAACCCGAAGTCGTCACCTTCGTCCGTGACCACCGTACGGCGCAAGTTCCGAATCCGCTTGAGCGCTTGCTCGTATCTGCCGTCGTCACGGTGGTTGCGAATGCGTTCGATCGAAGCCAGACGAACCGCCCATTCGATGCGCAGCCGCTCAGTCGGATCGTCAAGCCGTGACGCCACAGCCAGTGCTCGCTCCAGAAACTCGCGTGCCATAGGGTGGTCGTTCAAGAGGCGGTAGGCCATACCGGTAAGCAGCAAGGCTTGGACCTGCACCTTGCTGTCCGCGTGCGGCGTTTCGATAACCGACGCATCCGAATCGAGCATGGCGAGGATACGATTGAGTCGACTCGCCCGCACGGAATCGTCTTCAGCGCGCGAAAGGGAATCGTACAGCAGGGTCCAGAGCGTAAGGTAGGTGGCTCTAGGGCCCAAGCGATCCAGTGCTTCCACGTGCCCGTTGCGTTCCAGCCGCTCAAACTCCCTGATTTCGAGGTTGTCGATGCGATCGTATTCCGACTCGATGTCTTCGTTCAGGGTTGCCAGCACACTTAGCGCGCGCGTCGTGAGCTCGCGAAGTCGGCGCCGCGTCTCGGCGTTGCCGCCACGGTACAGAATCGCCGTGAACAACGGCTCAGCCTCGTCGTAAATGAGCGAATGCGACAGGGCGAATCGCCACTCGAAGCGCTCGATCGAGCCGGCGTTTGCTGCGATGATCTCCTCGAGAATGCGATTCGCCTCGGCGACGGCCGCGCGACGCTGGATCGGTGACTTGCTCGGATCGGCGCTCTCGGCCAGTTTCAGGTCGCGCTGCAGCTTCAGTGTCTCGGTCCTGCCCGTCGGCGGGTGATCCCGCAGATGAAGCTCGAGCAACTCAGTCAGCCCTCGCTTCTTCAGGCCTTGGCGGAATGCCGTGTTGTTGAAGCGTTCCGCTTCGGCGGACTTGGGCTTTCGCTCCGCGTCCGATTGTGCGCGAAGGTAACTGGTGCCGCACAGCGCCAGCACTAGCGCACTGAAGAATTTGAGTGACCATGGCGCCAAGCTCAGGGCTCTCCAAACGCGACTCGCGTACAGCCCGCGCGCAGTACGGCGTTCCACGCACCGACCACGTGATCCCACTGCACATCGGAATGCGCGACGATGACAACGGGCGTGTCCTCGTCGAAACCGGGCTTCCCGTGCAGCTCGCCCAAGTACGCGACAAGCTCCTCGAAGTCGGCGGGCGGGGTGTCGATCCGGTCGATCCGTATAGTCACGGACCCAATGCCATTGTCGCCCGGCGTCAGTCTCACGACGATCGGGCTCAGCGGCAGCGCCACGGTCGGGGCCATCATGGTCCCGGGCATTTCGGAGGAGAGCAGACCTTCCGCTCGCTCGAAAGTCGTCGTCACCAAGAAGAAGATCAGGAGCAAGAAAGTAACGTCGATCATCGGCGCCAGGTTGACGGCGATCGAGATGCCGCGTCGACCGGTGCGGCGCCCGCGCGTCCGGAATCTATGCGCGATGCCGGTGCGTCGCCTCTGTCTGCGTGCCGCCGGAGTCAGAATCACGTCACTCGACCTCCGCCACATGCGCTACCACGTTGAGCACCTCGACCCCGCTTCCCGCGATCACCCGCATTACTTCACGAACCGGGCCGTAGGGCAGACGACGATCGGCACGCACGACGACCTTCATGCCCGGCGTTTCGCGTTTCATCGCCACGAAGCGATCGGCGAGTACATCGAGCGGCTCCGGGCGGTTCGGCCCGATACTGTACAAGACCGCGCTGTTGGTAGGATCGTTCGGATTCTCGAGCCGACAGTTGACGATCACCCGCTCCCGGATCTTCTCGACCCGCGCCTTGCTCTCGTCCGGCTTGGGCAACTGCATGGCGATCTGCTCCGCCGAGGAGAAGCGGCTGACCAACATGAAGAAGATGGTCAGCATGAATATGATGTCGACCATCGGCGTCGCATTGAACGCCAAGGTGGCGGGGCCGGAATAGCGATCGCGTCCTATACGCATATTACCTAGCTCGCGCGGGTTCCAGGTGGCGTCGTCTCAGCCGCGCCGCCGGCCGGTGGTTTGGCCGTTGCGGTCGGCGCTGCCGACGAGCCCGGTTTGAAGACGTCGAGGACGCTCTCTGCCGCCAGAGCGCACTCCGCCGTCAACACGTCGATCCGGTTCCGGAAGATCGCGAATATGCTCAATGCGGGAATGGCGACGGCCAGACCCCAGAACGTCGTGATCAGCGCGATGGCGATTCGATCGGCCACGTCCCGCGCGCCCGGGAACGCGTCCGCGGCATGTATCTCGGCGAACAGCAGGATCATGCCGGTGACAGTGCCGAGCAGCCCGATCATCGGCGCGACGTTGCCGATGATGTGCATGTATTCCGTCTTGCGAAAGAGCCTGGCTGACCGCTCCTCGAGCGATTCCTCCAACGCCCGCTCCATCGCCGTGAAGCCGTTCGACGCTTCCGTCAGGCCGGCATGGAGCACGTGCCCCAACATGCTGGGCTCGTCGGCGGTGAACTTGATCGCTTCCAGGTATTGCTTCTTGTCGATATAGGCGCGCGTGCGTTCGAGCGCATCCGGCGGCACGATCGTGGCACGGCGGATCGACATGGCATGTTCGATCGTGAGTGCGATCGTGACGATGGAGAGCAGGATCAATCCGAAGGTGATCCAGCCGCCCTTGGTGACGAAGAAGTCGAAGTAGTTGATGTCGGACGCACTCGCGTCGACGGCGCCCGACCCGGTCTGCGCCACCGCGGGAAGTGCGAGAAGAAGACACACGACCGCCGCGGCCGCAACCGCCATCATACCGATTCGTAAGAACACTTCGTTCTCCCGCTTAATGTCACTCTATGTCGCACTAACGAGATTCTCGTTAGCACGCTCCCTATGAACCACTGCTCGGCCCCACGCGCGCCAGAGCTTCGCGCACGCGCACCATGGCCTCGGAAGCGAGTCCCCGCACGGGCTCGTCGCAACTCTTGTGGGCCAGGCACTCGGCCAAGAGCACCACGGCCTTTTGCAGTCGACCGAGCCGCTCGACGATGAGCGCGGCTTCATACAGCGCCTCGGCCACGGCAGGATCGTCGCGCAAATGGATGGCCACGCGCATGAGCGGCCAACTGGCACGAATCATATCCTCACGCGTGGAGGCATGTTTGGCCAGCGTCCGGCCTTTCAGCATCAGCAAACCCGCCAGATTCTCCTGCGGTGCCACGCGGATCGCTCGATCAAGCCCGTCCCACCACACGGCATCCACCGAGCCGGCGGCGACGATCGTCAGCGCGGCGAGCTTGATGTCGAAAACACGCCGGCTCCGGGCATCGGAAGGCACGGTCAGTGCGACGACGTTCGGTGCGTCCGCCGCCGCCCGCTGATCATCGGTCAACCGGAGCACATCGAATCTCAGCAGGCGGTACATCGCCTTCGTCTCTTCGGTCTCGGCCTTCTCGATGGCGGTATCGAGGATCTGGACGGCACGCCCGGCGGCGGCATTCTTCTTTCGAATCGGCACATCCGGGATCAAGCGCGCCGCAACCGCAGGTCCTGACTGCGCGCCACGGACGACTCGAATGAAGGCCTGCGCGGACTCTCCCAGACGCCCGGCATGGTCGCACGCCGAAAGCAACCGGACTTCAATGAGTTCCGCCCATGAGGGGTCGGATGTGCGGAGCGCGCGACGGTATCTCTCGATCGCTCTGCCCGGATCGTCATGGCTGACGTATTGCTCGGCCTCGTTCAAGTCCGCCAACGCGACCCCGCGATCGATGATCATCCAATCTACTTCGCTGATCCACGGTGTCTGTACCTTGCCCGAGGCGGTCAGAAACCGAAGCCGTCCCGCCTCCAAACCGAGGATCGACGCGCCCGAGTAGCTTGTGCCCGTGACCACGACTTGGTCAGCCGGCGCATCGGCGGCGCCGGCAAGAAGAACGATGCACGTTCCTAAGACCGCACGGCGGGAAGGGCGCACGCGCGCCGAAGATGGAACTGAAGCTCTATGGAAGATCATCGTCGGACACAAACTTGAATTCGCCGCCGTGCTCCCTTGCGATCCGTTCGAGAAGCTCGGCGCCGCCGCGGTCAAAGAACGCGATCGTGAAGATGCGCACGCGACGATCACGATTCCATTGATCCAGTTTCTCCACGACGCTCTCATCAAACGCGCCGTCAGTCAGGAAGTAGACTAGATCCGGCTCGGTGGCCAGTGCGCGGCGCAGCGCTCGGCCGGGCCGCGTACTGCCTTCGGGGAAGACATTCTCGAGAAAGCGGAAGAAAGCCGTTTTTTGTGCGCTGATGGCGCTGACCAGTCGCCTGGGCGGGTTCTCCAGCGGCTCGCCCGCATTGAAGAAGATGACATGGAACTTCTGACTGCGTCGCAGCGCCCCGATCGACCGCATGAGTTCCTCACGAACATGCACGAAGGTGTCGAGCATCGATCCACTCTGATCGACCACGTAGACGATTCGGCGAGCACCGCGAGCCGAACCCCCGATGCCGAAGAACTCGGGACCCTTGCCCTTCCCGGCCGTCAGACCGTATTTGGAGAAGTCGCCGCCGCCGGCACCGATTCCGATGATCGACAATTCGGGCTTCTTCGTCATCGCGACGTCGGACAGGCCGTCTTCCGGCTTCGGGGCCACGCGCGTGTCGAGAGGATCCTCACCAGTAGCGGTCAAGCTCAACTCTGGTTCCGGCCTGATGAACGGCTCCCGGTCGATCGAGCCGACGAAATCCACATGAGCCAACGGCAGCTCTTCCTGGCCGCGCGAGGCGTAGGGGAAGACGACCACGAACATCGAAGCAAGCCCGCCCACGTGCAACAGAACCGACATGAGCCACACGAACAAGACCGCTCGGCCCGTGAGCGTCGTCGAGGCGGAGTGCTCATGGCCCTCAACGGGTTTCTCAGCGGCTTCGGACTGTGCAAGGTTCGATTGAGTCAATGGGTCGGTCCCGTGATGCCGATAGCAACACCCGGAGAAGTCAGACCAGTAAGGCAGGACGGTCGCGGCGGAGCCGCGCCGTGCCCGGCCCGCTTCGGGCGCGTATGCACAGAAGTCTAGGCACGGCAAACCGCTTCGTCAACGTAGTCACAGTCCAGCTTGCCCGGAGACAAGATCCATGCCCTCGCGCGGTTTCCGTCAGGCCGGCTCGTCGGTACACTCGCAGCCATCATGGTAGCTCACACTTCAATCACATGTGTCTCGTTGGCTGCGATCATCATGCCCGCGCTGGCCGCCCTCGCGGGGCAACCCGGCCCGGAAGACGAGACGTCCGCCGCCAGTCCGAAAGCGGAACCCGTGCCGGCTCGACTGGCGACTCCTGACGGCTTTGAAGATGAAGCCGCATTCATCAAGGCGACCGAGGCGAGTGTGGCTGATGCTCTCGCGCGAGCCGAGGACGAGGGCGATACCGGCGCGCGGGCGGACGCATTGTTGAAAGCAGCCAACCTCGTCCTGGCGTATGAACTCGAGCCCGCGTGTTCGGCCAAGCTCCTGGGACTCGACGAAACGGTCACAGAGCAAGCGCCCGTGATCATGCAAGCATGCGAGCGCGCTGACGCCGCGCTCGCCCGGGTTGCGAAGATCCTCGACGATGACGGCGTCGATATGAAGAACGAGGGCTGGGCGGAACTGAATCATCGTTACAATAGACTGGGCGCCTTCGCAGCCGGCCTGCGGGCGTTTCTGAGTGCCGAACAGGATGATGGCAAGCGCACCGCGCGCCGCGCCGCGTCGCGTCTGTCAATCCTGCTCGAGGACCGCGACCCGCGAGTCGCAGCCGCTGCGGCACTGTGGCAGGCCGCGCTGCGCGCGGATGAGGAGGATCCCGGCCCGGCCTTGTCGATCCTCGATCGTCCACTTGCCACACTTCGGCCTGAGACCATGCGCTACACTTTCTTCGCGCGCGTATTGAGGTGCCAGCTCACGGCGAACCGAGGCGGCCACGTCGCGGGCCTGGCACTTCTTACGCAGATGGAGGAATTGTGCCACGAGTGGTTCGCCGGCAAGCAAGCCCGTGGCGACGCCGTCCGAGCGGTCACGTTGGTCGAGATCGAGATCCTCGAATCGTGGCGGGCCAAGTTGACCGGCGAGGATTCCAAGGCCGAGCGTTCATGGTGTGAGCAGAAGGTCAGCCATCTGCAAAACGAACGATTTGCCGAACTCGGCACCCTCACGCGACTCGGCGAAGCGATTCCGCTGCTGGTGGTTTCAGAAGACCAGGACGAAGACAGCGCCAACGAAGGCGGGTAGCACCACGTCTTACCTATTCTCCCACCTGTGCAGATAAGCCCAGTTCGGCAGCGTACCGGTAGTCACAGCCCAACAATCGGACACACCGCCGTCGCACAGCCGCACCCCGATCGAACCCGTAAGTCCTTGACTCATCAACGTTTATAGGAAGGCTGCCGCCGCGGGACGGCGACGCGGACGCTACGGCACGCCACATGCAAAACTGACCGGCGGAATGGCACGGGGAGCCGACCACATGCGATTGCATGAGGGGGATGAATGAAGTCGGGTTCCTATTCTTACACGGATGCGGAACACAGCTTCGATGTGGTGGCCCGCCGGGTTCACGAGTTGGGACGACGCTTGTGGGGAGATGAGCGTCGGCCTGACCGGTGAGCACGGCGGGCTACACTTATTTGTAGCCCGGCCTACTCACTGAGCCCCATCCTGCCGACTACACGCTGTGAACGCCGAAACCGCGCCGCCCCAATGCGAGCGTCGCCGCGGTCAGCAGCAGTAGCAGCATCACACCCATGCCCCATTCGGAAACCGCGGGAATAGGACCGCCGACGCCTGGCGCCTCGAGCGCACCCATGTCGACTACCTGCGGGTAGTCCGGCGGATCGGCCACTCCCGAGTCAACGACGCTCAGGTCGTCAACGAACCTAGCATCGTGCCCAAGATCGTGCGGCGTTCGCTCGGCCGTATCGCCGTCGCCGTCGATGTCGTCCAGATCAGGCGGGACGGCTGAGCTGTCGCCCGCGTCAATGCAGGGCGAGCCCGCCGCGAGTCGCAGGTCGTCGTCCTCGGTACCGGGAACATCGTCAGGCCCGTCGGCATCCACGAAGATCGGCGCATCGTCGATGTTACCCTGAGCCGCGCCGCCGAAGGGTATCGAAGCATCGTTGGGGTCATCGTCTTGGATGACGCTGAAGAAGACGTTCGGGGCCATTGCAGATATTTGAGCTGACACGCCGCTGCCGTTTGGGTCAGTGTTCTTCCAGAGAATGCAATTCCGTAGCGTGGTGACGCCGCTACTGCCAAACGAGAAGAGGCCGCCCCCGGAATCCAGTGCGGTGTTAGCCGTGAAGGTACATCCGTCAAAGGTAAGCGTGCTGTTGGTGGAGGACACAAACTCGACGGCCCCGCCCCTTTCCGACAGGTTACCGCTGAACAGACAGTTCGTCACTGCGATGTCGACTGCGGCCAGCGCGATGGCCCCGCCTGCTGAGCCGATCCCGTCAATCCGGTCCGCCACATTCCCGAAGAAACGGGAGTTGATGATCCTGGTCGGCGTTCCCGTCAGCAGGGACAGCGCTCCGCCCTCGGCAATGGCCGTGTTGTCGATGAACGTACAATCGACAAACGTCGAACCGACGTTGTTGTCGGTAAACATCGCGCCGCCGTAGGTGTCAGCCAGGTTCCGCTCGAACCGGCAACGCTGTACCGTGAGGCTATCGCCGATCAAGTCGATTCCCCCGCCCGCGTGCAACGCGTGGTTCTCCGTGAAGGTGCAATCCTCCACGACGGTATGCCCGCTGACGCAGGAGAGTCCGGCGCCGCCAAAGGACACATTCGCGGTGAACGTGCAACGTACGACTTGCTGGCCACCGCCGACATCGACCATCAGTCCGCCGCCGGCAAACGGTGCAATGTTGCCGGTAAAGCCGCAATCGGACACCGTCGGGTTGCCGCCGGAGTTGAAGAGGCCGCCGCCGCCGGACTCCTTCGAGTTGCCCAGCACCCTGTTGTTGTTGAAATCACACTCCGTCATGACCGCGCCGGCGCCGAGGTTATACGCGCCCGCGCCGCGAAGCTCAGCCGCGTTGACGACGATGGTGCAGCGGGTCACGGTCAGCGCGCCGCCATCGTTGTAAATCCCGCCGCCTTTGTCTTGGCCGGATGCCGCTGGACCGTCCGCGTTCCCAGCCTTGATCACAAAGCCGTCCAGGGTGGTGGCCGCGGTGGTCCCGCTCGCCACGACCACATGATAGCTGTTGTCGTCAATACGCCCGTCGATCGCGTCTACGTCCAGGTCACTATCGGTATCGAATGGGGCACATTCCGGCACGCGGACGTTGCCGCTTCCGGAGTAGCAGGCCAAGAAACCGGCCAAGTCGGCCACATCATCGCCCGCCAGATCACCACTGAGCACGGTCTCGTACAGAGCTAGATTCCGTTCATTCGGATCACCGCCGGCGCAGTTGCCGCCCGGGCAGCCGCGGTATCCGCCGGCAAGTGTCGCACCCGTGACAATCTGGAACGACTCGGTGCGGTCGCCGGGCGTCGCGCTACCGGCCTCGTCCTGATCGGGCCTGTAGATGCCGCCGGCCACGCGAATCTCATCCCCGGCGGATGCCTCGGCCAGCGCGTCGCGAAGATGGCGAAAAGCGGTAGCCCAAGTCGCGCCATTCCCGCCGGCGAGCGCGTCATCATCCACATGGTGGACGGTCTGCCCGGCCGCCATGGGAATGGAGCCGACGGCAAACCACAAGGTCGCGAGCAGTATGGTAGCCCGGATGAACATACTTCCCTCCTTCCGCGCGTTCGCGCGTTCGCGCGGCGTGGCTAGTGAACCACTAAAAAGCGGCTTGGCGGCGGTCGAAAGGTAAGTGCGACGGGCCCGGCGTCGCAACCACCACCGCATCTAGGCCCATCCTACCCAATGCGGACGGTCAATACCAGGCGCATCCGTCGTGCCGCAGGCGTGACAGGACATTAGGCGCAAGGGAACCAGTGCAATAGCCCATAGACGCACCGCCTAGGGGTTTGCCGCGCAGGCGTGATCGGAACACTGTAAGATTAACCAATACAGCGCCACGGCGGCCGGCACTTATTCCGTGCGTCGCGCGAAGAAGATCGCACTCCAGACCTTGCCGGCCAGAGACTCCGCGAGCCCGCACGCGTCGGCCTCCACCAGCGGCTTGCCCGAATCGGCCAGCGTGCGGTTGATCTCGGCCAGGTCGCCCTGCATGAACGCGGTGAGCTGCGACGCCTCGTAGGTGATGCGGTCGCGCACCTCGACATCCCCGAGCCCGGCCTTTTCGAGCCCGGCGACGTAGTCACCTTCGCTGATCGCACCGGCCACGCACGAGTTGTACAAAGCCTGGTTCTCGCGAATCTCCAAGGGCAAATCCCGCACGACCACGTCAGAGACGAGCATCCGGCCGCCGGGCTTGAGCACGCGAGCGATCTCCGCGAAGACCTTCGGCTTCTCCGGCGACAAGTTGATGACACAGTTGGAGATGACCCAGTCGACCGTGCCCGTTTCGACCGGCAAGTCCTCGATGATCCCCTTGCGGACCTCGACGTTGGTAAGACCGGCGGCTGCGATGTTTTGGCTCGCCCGCTCGATCATCTCGTCCGTCATGTCGACGCCGATGACCCTGCCGGTCGGACCGACGCGCTTGGCCGCCAGAAGCAGGTCGATCCCCGCGCCCGACCCGAGGTCCACGACCACGTCACCTTCGCTCACGCCGCTGAAGATGACCGGGTTGCCGCAGCCGAACGAGTTGGTCACCGCGTCTGCGGGCAGGGCGTCGAGTTCCTCTTTGCTGTAGCCCGCCAGCTTGGCCAGCGCACCGCTTTGCGCAGGCTCGCCACCACAACAGCAGCTACCGGCCTGCTTCGTCACGGCCTCGGCGTAGGCCTTGGACACGTGGCCGCGAAGTTCGTCATGTTCGTTCATCGTTTGGTTCCTTTCGTGGGCTTGCCGCTCGGCGTCGTGGGCTGATCGCCCGTCGTCGTGGGCTCGCCACCCGGCGGGCAGCACGCCTCGATGCAATCCGCAATAGCCCGTAGCGTCTCGATGATGGCCGAGTATCGCACGGTGTAGTAGACCTCTTTTCCTTGCCGCTTGGCTTCGAGCACGCCGGCGTCCCGGAGCATCGCCAGATGCCGCGAGACGACCGACACGTCCACCGGACAGCCGTCAGCTACCTCGGTCACGGTGCACGGCTTGCAGCACTGAGCCAGCCGAACCAGCATGGCGACCCGCCCGGGGTCGCACAGGGCCTTGAAGAACCCGGGTTCCATGACCCCTCCAAGGTCCTTCCCGAGGCTGCGTCCTGAGGTTGGACAACAGGCCGCGGACTGATCATCCGTCTTTTTCTTGTTTATTTGCGTCATTATGCAATTGTAGCACACGAATGGGCGATGTCAAACGGGGAGGAGACTGTGCGAGTTCGTCGTCTTGGGGACAGCCGTCCCGGCGTCTCGCGTGCAGTCATGCCGAACTACCGACGTTACGCTACGCCGTGTGCGTCAGGGCACGTCGCCCGCCGAAGCCTCGTCTATACGACTCGCATCCGGGGACTCGAGGATCAAGCCAATAAACGGCGTCCGCTCGAAGAACGTCAGATGCCAAGCCGAGCTGATTCCGTCCGTACCGATGGCGCCGAATTGGTACTTGAGCACACCCTCGCCAGCGTTGCCAGCCGTCAGATGATCTTGCACCGTAGGCGGGATCTCGTATTTGAGCACATCGGCCCACACGTAGCGGTCCGGCACGGCCGACGCTACGCCGTGGTGGTATGCCAGCCCTCGAACGACCTTTCGGATGATGCGCATGACCCGTTCGTCCTTCGCCGGGTAGACCATGTGGCGTTCTTCTCCATTCACAACCACTGGTACCATCTGTTCGAACAAGGCAGCAAGGCGTGCTCGCCCATCCTTCTCCTTGAAGCTGCGCGGAATCGGGCCTTCCCAGAGTGAGTTCACAGCCGGGTTCGGGTCTCCCGCGATCGACAAGATGTCACGGAATTGCGGCTCGTCCTCCGAGAACTCGTCATTGCATTCCCGGCAGGACGGGACAGTGATACGCGGTACCTGCGCCATGTTGGGCACACCTTTATACAGGCACTTCGGAACGACATGGTCGCTCGTGTCGGCAGCAGCGCCACAGTATGCGCAGGCCTTATTACTCATGCGGGACCCTCACGAACACCTTGACCGCGACAATCGAACTCTGCGTACAGTATACACCCTACATCGTATCAGAACGGCTTAGCCAGGAACGATCGCGGGCCGCTCGCTCACGCTCGCGGTACTGATCAGATGTGCCACCGTCTCTACCGGCCGATCGCGTGATGGACCCGTGTGAGAGAGATGGAAGGACGGTCAAAGCGTCGCCGTTTCGACATTTGGACGCTTCGACGTTTCGACATTTGGGCGTTTCGACGGTCACTCGTACCGTAGTGCGTCGATCGGATGGACGATGGCGGCTTTGAAGGCGGGGATGATGCCGAAGGCCACGCCCACGCTGGCGGAGAAGGCCATCGCCAGAACGACCACCCACGGCGGGACGATTACCTCGACCATGTCCGGGTGCAGCGAGGCCACATAGCAGATGGAAAAGCCCAGGACGATGCCGATGCCGCCGCCCAGCGACGAGAGCACGACCGCTTCGGTCAGAAACTGAGCCATGATGTCTCTGCGCCTACCGCCGACGCTCTTGCGCAGGCCGATCTCGCGCGTACGCTCCGTCACCGACACCAGCATGATGTTCATGATGCCGATGCCGCCAACGATCAGAGAGATGCCCACGAGCCCCGACAGGATGCTGGTCGCCACCATCTTGACCTGCTCGAAGTCGCGCAGGAACTCGTCCTGCCGCAGGATGCGGAAGGTGTTCGGCTGACCCGGTTCGAGTCGTCGCCGCTCGCGCAGCACGCGGGCGATCTGAAGCGAGCACTCCTCCGCGTCCTCCTCGCCGGTGGCCTCGACCATAAAGGGCATGAAGCGGCGGAAGAACGGGGTCATCTTGACGGCTGTCGTGTAGGGCATGAGCACCAGGGCGTCCTGGTTCTCGCCCATCATGTTGCCCTTGTACTCCAGCAGGCCCAGTACACGGAACCGCATGCTGTTGATATAGACGTAGTCGCCGACGATGCGCTCGTCCGCCTGGAGGTCGCGAAGCACGTCGCGTCCCAGCACGCAGACGTGCTCGGAGTTATCAACGTCGATCGGCCCGAAGAAGCGGCCCTCGTCCACGAAGAAGTTGCGGATCGTCTGGAATTGCTCGGTGGCGCCGCGCATCTGGAGGTTCTCGACCTTCTCGTGGCCGTACTCTATCGTCACCTGGGCGAAGATCATCGGTGAGATACGGCGGACCTTGTCGCATCGGCCGATGACCGCGCGCACATCTTCGATGTCCATCTCGACTCGCCCGAGCATGCGGCCGCGGAAGCCGCCCGGCTGATAGGGAATCACGAAGATCATGTTCGTGCCCATCCCGCGGAGCATGTCGGTCACGTAGTTGCCGAACCCCTGCACCAGCGAAATGACTGTAATCGTCGAGGTAACCGCGATGATGATCCCGAGGGTCGTCAGCAGGGATCGGGCCTTGTTCGCCCAGATTTGCACGAAGGCGGTGACGACATTTCGCACGTGCGCGGCGGTGGACCCCGCGAGCCATTCACCGAATCGAAACGGCGCGGTGATCACCCAACGCGCGGCCCGGAAAGCGCGACCGCGACGAATCTTGATGTCATCGGCATGCGGGTTCACATCCGAGCCTCCACGCCGTCGATCTGCAGGTGCGCGACCGCCGCTCGGCCGCGCGGGCTGAAGCCCGCGGCTCGGGTCGTGGGGTCGGGTTGTCGATCGGGCCTACTCATGTCTCAGTGCATCGATCGGGTGCAAAATGGCCGCCTTGAACGCCGGAATGATGCCGAAGACGATCCCCGCTCCCGCGGAGAACCCCAACGCCAGCCCCACCGACCATAGCGGCACGGTGATCTCCACCATCTGCGGGTGCAACGACGCCACATAGGTGATGCCATAGCCCAGCACGAGTCCGACGATCCCTCCAAGCGTGCAGAGCACGACGGCCTCGGTCAGGAACTGGAGCATGATGTCGCGGCGGCGCCCGCCCACGCTCTTGCGCAGACCGATCTCTCGCGTCCGCTCGGTGACTGACACGAGCATGACGTTCATGATGCCGATCCCGCCGACCAGCAGCGAAATGCTGACGATCCCTGCGAGAATGCCACCCGCCACGTCGCGCACTTGCTTGAAGTCACGGACCGCCTGGTCCTGCCGATCGATGTGAAAATCGTTCGGCTGGCCCGGCTGAAGTCCGTGCCGACGGCGAAGTACGCGCGTGATCTGGGCGGCGGCGGCGTCGATCTCATCTTCGTTGGCTGCTTCAGCCAGGAAGAAGACCGCATCGCGCCGCTCGGGGTAGAGGTTCAGTGCCGTGGTATAGGGGATCATGACCGTCTCGTCCTGATCCTCGCCGAAGAGGCTTCCTTTCTTCTCCAGCAGTCCTACCACCAAGAAGCGTTCGTTATCGAGGTAGACATGTTCTCCGACGATCGAGTCATCACACTGGAGCCGCTCGAGCACGGTTCGGCCGAGCACGACGACATTCGCGCCGTTGGCCACATCGATGGGCCCGAAGAAGCGCCCCGCATCCACGAAGAAGTTTCGAATCGTCTGGTAATGTTCGGTCACACCACGGACGGGGATGTCGTCCGCCTTCTCGCGTCCGAAGGTAACTTCGCCGTTATGCGTGTAGATAAACGGAGTCATCCGGTGGATCTTGGAGCATTCCGTGCGCACCGCATCGATGTCCGGCATGTCGAGCGTCACGCGCCCGAGACCGGCGCCGCGAAACCCGCGCGGGTAGTCAGGCCGCACAACCATGAACTTGGTGCCGTAGCCGCTGACCATACCCGTGATGTAATTACCGAAGCCCTGCACGAACGAGATGACCGTAATAATGGACGTAACCGCGATGATGATACCCAGCGTCGTGAGGATCGACCGCCCCTTGTTGGCCCAGATCTGCACCAGCGCGGTGCTGACGTTCTGCGCCTGGCGCCCAATCGAGCCGAAGCACCAACGCACCAGACGCATAGGAACGCGAAGGCTCCAACGAGCGAAGCTGGGAATCCACCGGATCATGACACACCGACGCTTCGCGCCGGCTCCTGGATGGGTACGAACGTCACGGCCTCCGTGCGCTCGTCGGAAGCGATCAAGCCGTCGCGCAAGCGAATGACCCGCTTGCACCGAGCCGCGATCTCCTCTTCGTGCGTGACGACGATAATCGTCTGTCCCTCGGCGTGCAGCGTATCGAAGATCTCCATGATCTCCTCGCCGGTCTGCGAGTCGAGGTTACCCGTCGGTTCGTCCGCGAGGATGATATCCGGTTCCTGCGCGAGCGCACGAGCGATCGCCACGCGCTGTTTCTGCCCGCCGGACAGTTGATTGGGTCTGTGCGTCGCGCGATCTTCGAGGCCGACGCGCTTGAGCGCGTCCATGGCGTGCTGCCGCTTGCGCCTCGTCTGAGAATACATCAAGGGCAACTCAACGTTCTTGAGTGCCGTCGTGCGCGCGAGCAGCTCGAACGTCTGAAACACGAAGCCGATCTGCCGGCCGCGAATGCGCGCGAGCTTGGATTGCGAGAGCTTCGAGACATCCGTGCCTCGGAGGTAGTATTTACCGTTCGTCGGCACGTCGAGGCACCCGACGATATTCATCAGCGTGCTCTTGCCGGACCCGCTCGGTCCCATGATGGCGACGAATTCGTTTTGATCGATCGTCAGCGATACGCCGCGCAGCGCGCGCACGATCTCGGTGCCGACGCGGTAGATCTTCTCGACCCCGGCAAGTTCAATGACGGTTTGTGCGTCTGCTGTCACGGTGTAGTGCTCGCGGCTACGGTCTGCTCATTGTTCGGTTCATCGTTCGAGTCACCGGCCTTGGACGATCCGTCGCCGTCCGCCTCGCCCGTCTCGTCCTCGGCGAGTTGCTCATCCGTGGCGCCCTCCTCGGGCTTTGCCTCGTCGCCAGGAGCGCCTTCCTTCTTCTCTTCCTCCGCCAGGGCGACTTTCTTGCCGTCCTTGAGTTGATCGAGGCTTCGGTACGGGCCGATGATGACCGTCTCGTCCATCTCCAAGCCGCTGCACACCTGGACGCGCCGGCTGTCCGCGATACCGGGTTCGATCAACCGCACGTGAGCGGCCTCGCCGTCCTTGACGTAGACGACTTTCAGGTACTGCGCTTGCCGCGCTCGCTCGGATACGTCGAGGCTGCCCTGTCGCTTGTCATATTCCGCGACGATGGAATCGTCGAGCTCCTTGCGCATGCGGTGCACGACGGCCTCGACCGGAATGGTGATTGCATCGGGCTCGGTCGCAACCTCGATCTCGACGTTGCAGGTCATGCCCGGCATGATGTGCTTTTCGGTCGACAGCACGTCGAGAATCGCTTCGAAGATCACGACATCCCGCCCGAGTTGCTTGATACCCTTGGAGGAGACGCGCAACACGCTCGCGGGCACCGGCTTGTCCGACTCGGACTGCAGGTAAATGCGAGCCTTCTGTCCCGACTTCACCAGCGGCACCTCGATTTCGTCCACCCGCGCGCGAACCTGCATCCTCGACAGGTCGGTGACGGTCATGATGACCGTGCCCGGGTTGTTCATCGTGCCGGTGATGACGACTTCGCCCGCTTTGGCGTTGAGCTTCGCGATGATGCCGTCGATCGGGGATTCGATGATGGTGCGCTTGAGGTCCTCGCGCATGCGCTTGAGCATCGCGACCGCTTGGGCCAGTTCGTGGGTGCGCATCTTGACGGAAGCCCTGGCCTTTTTGCGAACGGTCGTGTAGTCGAGCACTTCGTTGCGCGAAGTAGCGTCGGCTTCGGACAGCCGCATCTGGCGATCGCAGTCGCGCTCGGCCTTTTCGACGTCCGCCTCCGCCTGGACGATGGCGGCCTGGAGCTGCGCAATCCGCTCTTCCGCCGATTCGACCTCGGCGAGAAGCCTCGTGTCGTCGAGCCGGCACAGCAGATCACCCTCCTTGACGAGATCACCCTCCTCGACCGGCATCTCGACAATCTTCGCGACGATCTCGGAACTGATGTCGACTTCAAGAACGGCTTCCACATCGCCGGGCGCCTGCGCGATGCGCGTGATCTCGCCGCGCTGCGGTTTGTCGACCGCGACCGTGACCGGCACCTCCTGCGCGACGTGAAGCAACGGCTTGTCGTCGGTCTCGCTACGAAGCGAGCTCAGCGCAAACACGCCGACGCTTATGCCGGCCAGCAACACCAATGCCAGGAATCCTCTCATGACTCTATCTCCATGCCCGCAGTAAGATCCACACGGGCTACCCCATTCCTGTTTGAGCGAATTGCATTCCCGCTCTCGCGCCGAATGTCACGAGCGCCATGACCACACAGGAGGCGATCGCCACCCGACGGCTGAGTTGACGCGTCACGATCAGGCCGATCGCGACCAAAACCCAGAACCACAGCCGAAAAGGATCGACAGCCGCCCACACGGTCGGCTGGCCCGGCGCGCCGAGCGCCGCCAGACTCGTATCTACATCCATCGTTCGATAGTGGAACATCATCGCCAGGCTCACGCCGTAGCCGACGAGTTCCACGAAACCCGCATAGACGCAGATCGACATGAGCGTGTGCCACTCCGGCTTGCGCCCGGTCAGCGCGACGATCGCGTAGAGCACCGCGGCAATCAAGAGGAAGGCCGCCAGGAAGTATCCCGGTGCCACACCGATGACCCAGATCCGCATGATCAACTTCTCGAACTCGGCAGCCTTGCGCAGCTCTTCGAGATTGGTCGTCAGCCGGGTACGGTCAACCAGATTGCCCTGCGACTTCTCGAGTTCGGCCTGCCGCTGCTCGGTCCGCTTGTCCACGTCACGGTCCAAAAGGCCCGTCTGCACCTGGGCGTAACCGATCAGGGTGACCAAGAGAAGGAGCAGCGCCATCGCCCAACCGTAGGCACCCGTGTCTTCGGCCCGCGCAAAGAGCGACCGCGGTGACGTAAACACCAGCGGCACGTGCCGCAGGCGCAGGCTCTCGGGAGCCCGGGTGTCGTCGAGATGTCGGACGGCATCACCCGTCGCCGCTTCATTCATGACATCATGCTCGCCCGTAAGAGGCACTGACACACCCGATTGGCACCTCGGTCGACGCGTTCCGCCGCTCCCAGCCGCCCCGCACGCCGCGGCTCGATCACCCAGTCGTTGCGGCGACACGCCGAAACGACATCAACTGGAATCGGCATTATAGACTACCCTTCGGTTGTCGGACCCCGATATTGCGCCCGTCATCACCGTTTTCGACGTTCGCCTACAATATTAGACGGTTCGAAGCCGAATCTTGTTTGGTCGGACCTTCGGCGAATTTGATCTTGCGGAACCGAGCCTTACACTTCGCGGCTGTGATCGGATAAGGCCGGACCTGTCGGGCCAATAGCGCCGACGATGAGATTCGGTGAGAAGGGTGTCGTGAGGGCTGCTCGGCCCCGCCGCACCGCACCTCGGGCTTGGTGAAAAGGAGCTTACCGTGCTCGGAATGGACTCGACCCGAAAACGCCGGAATCGGATGTATGGATACCTCCTCGCCCTCGGTGCGATCGCCTTCTGGGCGGCCCTGCCGAGCGCAGCACCGGCGCAGCAACCGCCACCGACCCAGACCCAAACCGCGCCAAGTGCGGACAAGCTGCTCCAGGACGCAGCCGCCCGGCTGGTTGATGAGCCGGCACAGGCCGATCAGTCTGCTCCGGACGCGCAGGTTGACCCCACAGCGCCACCCGCCGAGCGCGTCGTCAAGGACCCCATGAGCTATGGGCTGTGGGTGCTCATGCCCGCCGCCGTGGCGATTCTGCTGGCCATCTTCACGCGACAAGTGGTACCCGCCCTTGTGTTGGGCATCCTGACCGGTGCCTACATGATGGTGCCGTGCCTGCCGGCCGGCGGTCCATATGGCGACAATGCCGTAATCGGCGGGCTCCGACTCGCGGCTGAGGAGTTCGTCCTGGGAGCCGTCGTGGACCCGGCAGACGGCTACGGCAAGGCCAAGGTCATCATCTTCACGCTCGTGATCGGCTTCATGGTGGGCGTTATTTCCCGCAACGGCGGCACAGCCGGCTTGGTCCGCATGGTGGTCGGGGATACAGAGTCGCCGCGCCGCGGCACGTTAACCGCGTGGCTGGCGGGGTTGGTCGTTTTCTTCGATGACTACGCCAACTCGATGATCGTCGGCCCGACCATGAGGCCCATCTTCGACCGCCTGAAGATATCGCGTGCCAAGCTGGCCTATATCGTCGATTCGACGGCGGCGCCCGTCGCCTCGATCGCCCTGGTCGGCACCTGGGTCGGGGCCGAGATCACCTACATCAACAACGGCCTTACGGACCTTGCCGCCACCGGTGCACCTGCGTTCTTGCTCAACGACGCAGGCGCGTTGCCGAACGGCATGAGCATCTTCATCAATAGCCTCGCTTATCGGTTCTATCCGATCCTGGCGCTCGTGCTGGTGTTCTGGGTCGCGCTTCTCGGGCGCGACTTCGGACCGATGAAGAAGTCGCAGGCCCGCGCGCAACGGGGCGAAGACGAGCACCCTTACGAAACTGCGGTTTCGCTCGGGGATGAAGAGGCGCCTCAACCGCGTTGGTGGCTGGGGCTCCTGCCGATCCTGATGCTTGTCGGCGTGACCGTGGCGGTTCTCATCTGGACCGGCCTCGCAAAGACGGGCACGGGCATACTTGACGATGCGAACAAGCAATGGTGGGAGAAGGCCTCCGACATCATCGCCGGAGCCGACCCGTATCTTTGCATCTTCTATGGTGCCATTCTCGCGGCGATCACCGCCGTTCTACTGACTCTGCTGGCTCGCGCGTGCAACACCAGAGCTGCCATCGACGCCGGCCTCGACGGCATGGCCCGTATGTTCCCCGCGATCGTGATTCTGACGCTTGCCTGGGCGATATCTCAGGTCGAACAGGACCTACTTCTCGCCAAGATCGTGGGTGGCGAGTTGGAGGCGGCCAAGTTCCCCGTGGAGTGGATGCCGCTTGCAGTCTTCATCACCGCTGCGGGAATCTCCTTCGCCACCGGTACGTCCTGGACCACGATGGCCATACTCTGCCCGATTGCCGTCACGGTCACAGCCAAGATGCTCGCTACCGCGGGCCTCGACCCCGAGCACGCGCTGCCGCTCTTCTACGGAGCCGTTGGAAGCGTGCTGGCAGGCGCCATCTTCGGCGACCACTGCTCGCCCATCAGCGACACGACCGTGCTCTCGTCGATCGCAGCCGGCTGCCGCCACGAGGAGCACGTCTGGACGCAGATTCCGTACGCGCTGGTGACAGCCGTCGTGGCGATGGGCGTGGGCGATGTAGTGTGTAACGTCTACCACCAGCCGTGGTATTACGGCCTCGGCGCCGGGGCGGTCCTGCTTCTGCTGTGGGTGCTGATCGTCGGTCGCAAGCCGAAGCCCTACATCCCGCCGTCGCCGTCGTCCGAATCGCGCTGGCCGAGCCCGCGAAAACTGGAGGGCAGCTAGGAGTAGAAGCTGTCAGCTCTCAGCTTTCAGCTTTCAGAGCCGCGACCGTGAGGGAGCGGCCGAGCTGCCACCAAAGACGTTCGGAATCGGTAGGGCACGTCGAGGAACGAGACGTGCCGATCAGCTAACGGCGTGTAAAAACAAACCGGGCGGCATCCGTCTCCCAACGAGTGCCGCCCATATATGGAAACGTTGCCTGCCCGACCGGGCGGCAGCGGTTAGTGCGTCCGAATCGGTCGGACGCAACGTGCTTGAAAAGTACCGTAATCAGCTAGGTCCACGTCTCCATCTAAATCGTAGTCATGCACATTGCACGAAGCGAGTACGACTTTCGATGGACCGGAGAAGCAATTCAAAAACCGTCCATCGCACGGGCTCGACTCGGAGCCACCGGCGACATAGCCACTGCCGGGCACCGGCCCCGTGCCATTTTCGGTCGTGAGCATCCACGAGCCGACGCCGACCGCCATCGCAAATGCAGCCGCCACGGGCATGAGGCGGAACAGGCCGCGTAACTTCGACGGGGCGACCGGCTGACGAAGCAGCATGTCGGCGCTGACACGTGTTTCCGAAAACAGCCCGGCCTGCCTGGCCGCGGTCAGTTCCAGCATCGCGTCTTCCACGCCATCGAGCTGTGTCGGTTCGTGCGTCATGCTCTGCCACTTCCGCACCGCCAATACCGGCGGCACCGTTGCCGTCACTCCACCCTATGAGTCGCCGTCATCCGGCCCTGGCGCGAGGGTTTTTCCGGTTTTTCGCCGTACGCAGGCCCTCAGGGCCTCCACAACTCGCTTCCAGCGGGACCGCAGGGTCGATTCGCTCATTCCCAGGGCGGTTGCGGCGTCTTTCCAGCGTCGCTCGGTGATAGCCGGGAGCTCGCCCGCGAGTCGCTGATCCTCGGGGCCGAGATCATTGATGCAGCCCTGCAGGGCCTCAAGATGCTCCATTCTGGAAAGTAGCTCTACCGGTTCTTCCGTTTTCGCTTCAATCGAGGCCGCGGCATCGGATTCATCGGCGTCGATGGACTGGTGGCTGGGAGCGGTGCCCCGCACGGCGCTGACGCACTGGTTTCGTGCGATGCGGGTCAGATAGGCCTTGACCGAGGTTGGTCGATTGTCGGGATTGCGTTGGAGTGACCGGACAAAGCCGGTCCAGGTATCGGACGCGATCGTTTCGAGCCATTGCGGGTCTCTGGCGCAGCGGCTGCGCGACTGCCGGAAAACGGTGTAGCGCACGAGCCGATCGTAGCGGTCCATCAGCTTCCGCAGGGCGGCTGAGTCGCCCGCGAGCATGCTCGTGATGAGGAACTCGTCGCTCGGCCCGGTGTCTTGGGTCGGTTCGGACGGGCCTTCACCATCGTGCTCGGCGTGCATGGGGTCATTATGGATGGCGGCGTGCTAGGGTCAACGAGATGGCGTGCTGCGAAGTCGTTCCCTATCAACCGGAGTCGGCTGCCGGTCCGTCCCGACTGGCCGGGCCACGACACCGTTGAGCGTATTTCGGACCTGGATAATCGCCCTGCGATGCATGCGGTATAGCGACAGGCCGATGATCGCACCGGGAATGACGATCAGCGCGATCGCTGGTAGCTGGACAAGGTCAGGGCGGAACGCTGGAGGAAACACTAGTCTCAGTATCATCGCGACTGACCCGTACCCCAAGCGCATGTGGACAGACACGTTGACTACCTGCCAAGCCGCCACGGCTGCCATCGGGACAACCAAGAGGCTAGGCACGCTGGCCATGGCAAATACACCGAGGCGCCGCAGCACCCAGCGCATGGCCCGTGCCCTTCGCGCCGCAAGTGCGTACCGTGCCCAAATCACCGCCCCGATTAGAAACTGACCCCAGAAGGCTATGAATCCAACGGTGAAGGCACCACCGTGGATACGCAGGTCGGCGCGGTCCCAAGGCACGGATTGCACGAATGCATTCCAGCCGAACCGATCTCCCTCAGGCGCCGCGCCGGGAAGATGATAGCCCACGGTGGAGGTGAGCACGCCGGCCGCCACGAAGAGGCCACTGAGACCCGCATAGGCTGCGAGGATGACAAGGAAACTGCCGAGCGGAAAGTCGAGCCGTTCTTCGTCAGGTGTGAGCCACAATCGCCGGTGCTTGGGAACTGTTGATGTGAAACACCCGACGGCCACCGGAATGTCCGGGTCAGCCGCCTCGTAGGCGAGGCCGCACTCCGGGCAGACGCCCCTGTACGACAGACCCTTGAGGCAGTACCGGCATGACGGGCATAGTACGCCGGGATTGATGATCTCGTTGGGAGACTCGGTCCTGGTTTGTGGGGACGAAACACTCACACTGGAGTCTATGTGCCCTCAGCGGCGAAGTCGACCGGATCAACACGCGACATTGGCTACCCGAGATTCTCGCCCATCCCCAGGAGTCGTGCTGCGACTTCAGAAGACAACAACGCTCGCAAGATCTCTGATCAGTACCGCGAGTGTAAGCGAGCGGCCTCGAGGGCGTTCACACAGCACAGCTCGACGGGACGCTTGGCCGCTCCCTCACGGTCGCGGTACTGAACGCCCTGTCGTCGCCTCGTTCGGCACTTTCGGTTAATCTGTTGTCGTACGGCCGGGCGGAAGCCGTAGGCTCGTACATGCCAACACAAGGCTTCAACGAGGTGGAGACGCACCCATGATCAATCGACGACGGATCGCACCACTGACACTCTTGATTGCCGCAACGCTGCTTGCCGGCGGCATGATGCCGACCGCCGCACGCGCGGGCGATCCGCCGGGTAAGAAGAAGAAGCGACCCGACATCTACGACCGTAAGGCCGACGGCAACAAGCAGATCGCAGGCGCACTCGCCAAGGCCAAGCGCGACCACAAGCGTGTGCTGCTTCAGTTCGGCGCCAACTGGTGCATCTGGTGCTATCGGTTGCACGATCTGTTCGAGAAGGACAAGGAGATCGCCAAGAAGCTCCTCTACGAATACGAACTCGTGCTGATCGATGTCGACACCGTCGACGGCAAGCCGCACAACGAGGATGTCAGCAAGCGATACGGAAACGCGGCCAAGCTCGGCCTGCCGGCGCTGGTCGTGCTCGACGCCGACGGCAAAGGGCTCGTCACGCAGGAGACCGGCTCACTCGAAGAGGGCGACCACCACAAGCCCGAGAAGGTCATGGCCTTCCTGGAGAAGTGGCAGGCGAAACCGGTCTCAGCAGACAAGATACTGGCGGCCGGCCTGAAGCAGGCGGCGGCGGAGTCGAAGAGGGTGTTCCTCTACTTCGGCGCGCCTTGGTGTCCCTACTGCCACAAGTTGGATCACTATCTCGCTCGGCCCGAGATCGCGGAGGTCTTCGGAAAGTTCTTCGTGGCGATCAAGATCGACGTGGACCGCACGACCGGCGGAAAGAAGGTCGACGCCAAGTATCGTGGCGCGGAAGAGGGCGGGTTGCCCTATTTCGCCGTGCTTGATTCGAAAGGTAAGAAGCTGGCTGACGCGCACGACAAGAGCGGCGAGAACGTCGGTTTCCCCGTAGTGCCCCACGAGATCGCCCATTTCATGAAGGTCATTCACGAGCAGGCCCCGAAGATGTCCACCAAGCAGCTCGGCGTACTCGAGAAAGGCCTGGCCCCTAAGAAGACCACCGACCGTTCGACAAACCCTGGAACAGGCGACGCTCCGGGCAAGTTGACGCCCGAAGCCCTGTTTGAGCGTGCCGTCGCGCATGCCGATGACGATGAACCGGAGAAAGCGATTGCGGACTATACGGCTTTGTTGGCGGCGGCCGAGGTGCGTGCGGCGTTGAAGGCACAGGCCTTCATAAACCGCGGCGCCCTTTACTGTGATCTCGGAGAGACGTGGAAGGAACTTGCCGATTACACGGCACTGCTGGAGATGCCCAACGCCCCCGCCGAACAACGGGTGCAGGCACTCTACTCGCGCGGCTCCCATTACAGCGAACTCGATCAGTTGCACGATGCAGTCGCAGACTACACGGCTCTGCTGGCCATCACTGAGGCATCCGGCGAATCGAAAGCGGATGCTCTCTACGGTCGCGGCTTCGTGTACGGCGACCTCGACGAGCCGGACAAGGCGATAGTAGACTACACCGCCGTGTTGACGATGCCCGGCACGTCCACCCAGCAAAAGGCCGAAGCCTTGTACTCGCGCGGCCTCACGTACGAGGACACTGGCGACGCGGAGAAGGCAACCGCCGACTACTCAGCCGCCTTGGCCATGGACGACCTTCCCACCTCGCTGCGGGCCGAGGTCTTGAGCCGGCGCGGGATGCTGCACTGCGACAGCGGTCACTACAAGAAGGCAATCCACGATTCCTCCCTGGTATTGGCAATGCCGGACGCCACTACGGAAGTGAGGATCGAGGCCCTGTTCAACCGGAGCTTCGCGTATGCGGTTGATGAGCCGCAAAAGTCGGCTGCCGACATCGAGGCCATCCTGGCGATGCCGGACGCACCGGTCGAATCGAAAGCACGAGCTTTGTGGGAGCGAGGCCTTGAACACCGAGACGAGGGAGCCCGTGACAAGGCGATCGCCGATTTTACCGCAGTGCTGGCCTTGCCGGACGCGCCGGACTCCTGGAAGGCAGAGGCGCTTCACAGCCGCGGTGTCATCTACGGATTTGTCGGCGAACACCCGAAGGCCATTGCCGATTATACGGCAATCCAAGCTCTTGCCGGTGCCACCGCAACTCAGAGAGCCGATGGATTGACCAACCGCGCCAAGGCGTACTACGACATCGGCAAACCACAGAGGGTGATCGACGACTACACGGAGCTCCTCAAACTGCCGGACCTATCCGCCGAGTACAAGATCAAGATCCTGTACCTACGTGCACAGCATCACCGAGAACTCGGCAACGCCACGAAGGCAATCGCCGATTACACCACAGTGCTCGCGGCGCCCGAAGCGAGCGACTATTGGAAGGCAGGCGCCCGGATCGGCCGCGGCGCCATGTACGGAAGCCTGGGCAAGTCAAATAAGGCGCTGGCGGACTTCACGGCCCTGCTCGCGATGGCCGGCGCCCCGGAAGCCTCGAAGGCCAAGGCCCTGATGTACCGCGGCTTCGCGTACGGTGATCTGGACCAGCCGGACAAGGCGCGCGCCGACCTGACGGCCGCGCTCAAAGCCGACGGAGCTTCGGATCGCGTGAGAGAACGAGCGGGGCAAGCGTTGCAGCAGCTGCGCGACTAACCGGCGGGCAGCCCCGGTCCTGGCCTCACCTACAGATCGCCTCGCGCCCAAGGCGCTCGGCGACCGTGCCATCCTGCCCAGATGCACATGTCGAGGGCCATCCGATCCACGGTTTGCGGCCAAGTGGTGCGGTTTTTGCCGCCGATTCCTTGCGGGGTCGCGGGCTGGCGTCTAAGCTTCCACGCCCTGGAAATGCTGTGCACTAACAACGTTCGGGACTAATAGACAACGTGGACCTCGACCAACTCAATCAGACGATCGCGAAGATCGAAGCGGATGTGGCAGCCTCGCTTACCGACCTGACAGCCGTCGATGCCGTACGCGGGCTCGATACGTCAGTCCTCGGCAAGAAGGGGACGCTCGGCTCGCTGATTTCCGGCATCAAGGACTACCCGCCGGATCAGCGAGGCCAAGTCGGACAGACCATCAACGCGGCGAAAGGGCGGGTCAAAGAGCTGATCAACCAGCGTCTGGCCGGCCTGCAAAGCGCGGCCGACGCGGCTGAGGCATCCTCGGCCGGCGCGTACGATCCGACCCTACCCGGCCTTCGTCTGCCGATGGGCAGCGTCCATCCGGTGACAGCCGTCCAGTGGGAGATCGAGCGCATCTTCGAGCGACTCGGCTTCACCGTCGAGAGCGGCCCGGAGATGGAGACCGAGTACAACAACTTCGAAGCGCTCAACATCCCGGCGACGCACCCGGCTCGCGATATGCAGGATACGTTCTGGGTGAAAAACGGCATGGTGCTGCGCACGCACACGTCGCCCGTTCAACACCGCTCCATGAAGAAGTTCGGTGCGCCGCTGCGCGTCATCGTTCCCGGCCGATGCTTCCGCTACGAAACGATCGACGCGTCGCACGAGAACACGTTCCATCAGGTCGAAGGCCTGATGATCGATCGGGACATCTCGATCCCGAACCTCATCGCCATGTCGCAGACGCTGCTGACGGAGGTGATGCAGCGCGAGGTGAAGCTTCGCGTGCGGCCCGGCTTCTTCCCGTTTGTCGAGCCCGGCCTCGAAATCGACATGAACTGCCAGATTTGCGACGGGAAGGGCTGCCCAACCTGCAAGAAGTCCGGGTGGATCGAGATCCTGCCTTGCGGCATGGTACACCCCAACGTGCTGACAGCCGGAGGGATCGACCCCGAAGAATACACCGGCTTCGCGTTCGGGCTTGGCCTCACCCGTTTGGCGATGATGAAATTCGGCATTCGGGATATACGCGTGCTCAACGCCGGAGACTTGCGGGCTTTGGTTCCGCCCGAGCGTCTGGGCGGCCCGATCCTTTCGTAACCGTGGCGAAATCGCAACCGAACACACTCGAACCTGTAACTGACTCATATGCTGATCTCACTTGAATGGATTCGTGATTACGTCGATCTGCCCGCCGACATCGATCCGCGCGGGCTGGCTGAGCGCTTCACGCGCACCTCAGCCGAGGTCGAAGGCGTCGAGCGAATCAAGCTCGATGCGACAGGACTGATCGCGGCACGCGTCGAGACGATCACACCGCTGCCGGGGACACGGAATCTTCACCTGGCGAAGCTGGATCTCGGTCACGGTAAGACGGTCGAAACAGTCACCGCCGCACCGGTCATCCATGTCGGCGATACCGTCGTCTACGCCCCGGACGGTGCGAGCATCGCCACCATCGGCGCGATCGGCAGCACCGAAGTCGCCGGGCACCGCAGCGAAGGCATGATTCTGCCGGGCGACGCTTTGGGCATCGAGATGGCAGCGCAGGAGGCTGTCTTCCTCTGCGGCGATACGCCGGCCGGTCAGCCGCTCGACCCGAAGCTGTTCGATGACTGGATCATCGAGGTCGACAACAAGTCGCTCACGCACCGTCCCGACATGTGGGGTCACTACGGCATCGCGCGAGAGATCGCCGCGATCTGCAAACTGCCGCTCAAGCCTTATCCGGTTGTCGACATGGCGGAGCTTGCCGACGACGCGATGCCGGAGATTCCGATCTCGATTGCCGACGGCAGCGCCTGTCGGCGGTACAGCGGCCTGTTGCTCGGCGGCGTGCCGACCCAACCAGCGCCGCTTTGGATGCAGCTTCGCCTGGGGCGCACCGGCCTGCGACCGATCAGCGGGCTCGTCGATTTGACGAACTACATCATGACCGACCTCGGTCAGCCGATGCACGCCTTCGACGCCGCTAAGGCGGACACCATCGAGGTCGACTGGTCCACAGAGGACGAGACGTTCAGGACGCTGGACGGCACGGAACGCAAGCTCACCGACAAGGAGCTCATGATCCAATGCCAGGGCCACTCGATCGCGCTAGCCGGCGTCATGGGCGGAATCGAAACCGAAGTCACGGAATCGACGGCGAAGCTGTTGCTCGAATCGGCCAACTTTGATCCGGCCACCATACGACGGACAGCCACCCGGCTGGGACTGCGGACCGATGCCAGCGCTCGCTTCGAGAAATCCCTCGACCCGACCTACACGGCGCTCGCGATTCAGCGGTTCGTTCATCTGGCGCGGCCCGTGTATCCGGACATGAAGATCGAGAGCCGCTTTTCCGATTGCTTCCCATCGCCGCACGAAGCGACCACCGTCAGCGTCAACCCGCGACACGTCGCGCGCTCGATCGGCAAGGACGTATCACTCGAAGAAGCCGGCGAGATCCTCCGCCCGCTCGGCTTCACGGTGTCACAGGCCGACACCGTGTGGGACGTAGGCGTCCCGTCGTATCGGGCCACGAACGACGTCTCCATCGAAGCGGACGTGATAGAGGAACTGGCGAGGTACATCGGCTACGGCACTATCGCTCCGGCCATGCCGCAAATCTCGATGCGCCGCTTCGAAGCGAACGCGCTACACGAGCTGCAGCAGCGCACGCTCGAATACTTCACGACGGCCCACCGTTTCAACGAGATACACGGCTACCTCTGGTACGATTCCGCGTGGCTCGCGCAGATCGGTGTCGACCCCGGCCCGTGCGTGGAGCTGCGGAACCCGGCCGCCGAGGGCTTGCATCGCTTCCGACAGACCATCATGCCCGGTATGTTGGCGGCCACGGCGCGGAACCGGTTCCACTTCACCGAGTTTTCCCTGATCGAACTCGGAAGCGTGTTCGAGAAGGGCACCGATGCCGACCATGAACATCATCATGTGGGCCTCATTCTTGCGCAACGAGGCAAGCGCGCCGAGGAACGGCTTCACGGCGAGCTCAAGGGTGCCATCGAGGCCTGGGCCTGGCAGCAATTCGCCAGGCAAGTGACGTTCTCCCGTGCCGCAGCCGCGGCCGACCATCCGTGGGAACACCCGCATCAGACAGCCTCGGTCGTCGTGGACGACGTCACCGTCGGCCGCACGAGCGTCGTCGATATGGCATTGAAAAGGGCGATGGACGAACATCTGGCTTCCTGGTCGATCGCCTGGGCCGAACTACGGCTCGACGGCCTCGAAACGCTCGAGCACGCCACCGAACCGCTCGGCAGAATCCCCGAGCACCCGCTGGTGGAAATGGACTTCTCCATTCAAGTGACGAAAACGACGCCGTATGCCGAGGCCGTAGCGGGCATCAAGCGCTTTGAACATCCGCTCATCAAACTCGTGCGCTACGTCGGTGCCTACGAGGGCGGGTCCGTGGAGTCCGACAAGCGAAGCCTGACCTTCAGGGTGGTTGTCGGTGACGACAACCGCACGCTCGTCGACGACGACACCAACGCGTTGCGGAGCGACTTCGAGAAGCACCTCAAACAATGCGGCTACGAGATCCGCGCATGATCCGGGCCGTGTCCCCTCCGGGTCCAAAACCGCCTGACGGCAGGTAACGTTGACATGAATACCGTGCCATTGCCAAGCGCATCGTCGCTGAGAACCGACCGACCACTCGCCTTCTGCCTTGCCTTGCTGATCATGGCGACCGGCATGCTGACCGGCTGCCAGAAGGACATCGATCCCAAGGTGCCGGAGCCGATCCGAACTTGTCGCGAGCCCGAGGGCAACCGGGAATACCTTCTCTATCGCCCGTCGAGTTACAGCCGCGATTTGCAGTGGCCGCTGGTCGTCGTCTGCCACACGTCCTTTCCCGATTCGCCCAACCAGCAGATTCGGAATTGGACGGAACTGGCGGAGTCGAAGGGTTTCATCGTCGTCGCGCCCAAACTGAGGGGCACGAAACGACTGATGCCGCCCAACGCGGCCACGCAGATCGAGTTGCAGCGCGAGGATGAGCGGCGGATTCTGGCGGCTGTCCAGCACGCGCGCGGCGGGCACAGCATCTCCGACGACCGCATCTTCATCCACGGATGGTCAGGCGGAGCGTACGCGGCGCTCTACACCGGCCTCAAGAACCCCGAGGTGTTCCGCGCGATCAGCCTGCTGCAGCCACGGTTCCAGTCCGGGTTCCTGGCCGATGTCCAAGGCAGCATCGATCTGTTCCAGCCGATCTACGCGAACTACAGTTCGTCGGACGCGATCACCGGGCGTAACGCCCGCGACTGCGTCAAGTGGCTGCGGGAAAAGGGCACGACGCTGAAAGACGACGGCATCGGACCGGCGAGGGCAGCGGAGACCCATCGTGCCATCGAGTTCTTCGAGACCGTCATCCGAAAGCATCCTTTTCTGCGCATCCACGCCTTCCCCGCCGCCGGAGACAATCCGCTCAAGGTACGTTTCAAACTGCGAAGCTCGTACGAGCCGACCGCTTATCAATGGACGTTCGATGACGGCACCCAGTCACCCGTGGCTGAGCCCGAGTACGTCTTCCCCGCGCCCGGCACCTACCGCGTGACGGTGGCCGTCGAAGGCGCGAAGCGGCAATACGACCACCGCGCCGTCGATGTCGACGTGCCACACATCCGCGTCAAAGGCCCGGCTCGGCCAACGGAATAGCCGACGTGTGCCACTGCTCTTGAGCAGTGCTCCGAACGGGTGGTATGGGCAAGCGGCAGCTTGCCGTTGCCGGGTGCCACTGGTGGCTTGCCTCACCAGTGCCGACCGAACGGCGCGCCGCTTACTCACCCTGTAGCCGCTCGATTGCCCGCCGGGCCTCGACATCACTCGGATCAAGGTCGACAGCTCGGCGATAGTGCCCTAGCGCGGCATCCAGGCGACCGACCCGCTCCAGCGCGACACCGAGATTGTAATCGACACCGAGCAAGCCGGACTCGATCGAAAGCGCGGCTTCGTAGTGCTCGATCGCTGCGCCAAACCGCCCCTGCATCGCCAGTGCCTGCGCAAGGTTGTTACGACCCTCAGCCGAACCCGGATGGAGACGCACGGAGGCCGCAAAGTGCTCCGTCGCGGCCGGCAAGTTCCCTTCGCGCGCCAACGCCACCCCGACGTTCATCCGAGCGAGCGCATCAAGACGCGCTTCGTCGTGGATGCGCAGATTCGATACGACGGCTGCCACCAGCCCCATCCCGATCGGTAGCGCAAGGCGACGCACATCGCGACGACGCAAGCCATCCCACACCTGCACACAGCCGGCGGCCGCAAAGGGGATGAGAAGCGGTACCAGCGGGTAACGATATCTCGCTAAGACGTAGAACAACGCCACCGAACCCGCCATCGACAAGATCAACGCATACCACACCCACAACCGGCGCCACTCGCGCCGCGTCGCCACCACACCCACCGCGGCAAGCGGACACAGCGCACCGAAATGCCAAACGCTCCCGAGCCCCTGCAGAACAGGTGCGTACTGCGCATACACGTACTGACTCTCGACGTCGCCGACTTCGTACCGGTTCCACACCATCAACATCTTGACCGCGCACAGCCGGAGCCAGCCGGGTACGTCCGAGCCAATGTCCTGCCACGTCCGTGACATCCAGTAATCCGAGACTTCGCGCGGCGAGAGTTCTCGCCCGGCCACAGCCTGCGCCAGCTTTGTCGCGTCAGCCCGCTCGAACTCAGGCGTCTCATGCCCGCGTACCAGCGGCTCGTATCGCCCGCTCGCGCCCGCGTGATTCCCGATGTAGAAGTTCGGCCCCGCCTGGAACGTCGAAAACGACCACTCCCCGCACACCGCGGCGTTACGCATGCCCACAGGACCAAGCACAAGACCCAAACCCGCAACAAACGCCCCAACCGCCCACAATCCACGCGGCCGGCGATTCGCACTCCCGCCTAGCTCGTGGTTCGCCCCGTGTCCGCCTTTCAGAGGACACTCTCTGTCCACCCGGTGCGCCCCCATCCACAGCCACGCCCCGAGAATCGGCAACCAGATCAGCGCGTTCTCACGCGTCAGTACCACCAAGCCCGCCACGATGCCGACGCCCGCCGCACGCCATATTCGTCCGCCGCCGGCACGTGCCAGCGCCCACATCAGTCCACAGATCAGCAGACCGCTAAGCGACGCTTTCTGCACGATGCCGTCAAAGAAGATCGCCGGCGCGTACAGAGCAGCCATCGCTCCGGCCACGACACCGGCTCGCCCATCGAACATACGGCGCGCAGCCGCCGCCAATAGCACGGTCCCCAAAGCCCCCCAGGCGATTTGCGTCATGCGCAGACACGCGACACTTTCTCCTAGCGTCCGGAACACCACAGCCAAAGTGTATGGATACAACGGCGCCTGATAGAACGCTTCATCACCGACCCACTCGCCACCTGCGATGCGCGCCGCCCATTCGTAATACCCCTTGGCGTCCCCCGCCAATTGCCGAACGAATGGCACTCCCTCGGTCTGCGCCACGTATAGATAGCGCACGGCAAAGGCCGCGACGACCAGCCCGGCTAGCGCAACCCAAGACGACGCACGAGTCCCGCCAGTGCCACGTCCTGGCACTCCAGAACGACCCGAGTTGCCGCCCGCGACACCCCCTGCGCCATTGCTATCATCCCTTGCCATCCCAGCCATTCTAACCGGCGGACCTCGCCGCACCCGACTGCCCGCGGCACGCCCTCTGTTTCCGGTGTCTGCCGTACCGGGTGGCATGCGCGACCCCTTCCACCCGCAGCCGAGGTCGCCGATCTCCTACGGCGCCGCCTTCCGTATTACCCGTGTGATCCAATCGTCGCGGCTGCTTTGCCCTATTCGCATGCCTGCCTACAAGTCGAGCTCCGCTGCGCGGTGACCCCATTCGAGTCGCGCGACCGGTTTGCCGATGGCGGGGGCCGCGCCAGCCTGGTGCGACTCAACCGGATCCAAGAGATGGCGCGTATCTGAAACCGCCTCCTACGCGCGGCGGTCTTGCCCAGGACGGCTCAGGAGCCCCCGATCGACCCGACGCAGCGAAGACGCGGGCCGGAGAGCACCTCGCACCGACCGGTCCGCTCAAACCGGCGTGGCCTGGCCAATACATCGTTGGCAGCGCATCACCGTTCGGACAGCCGAAGAGCGGGCGTGCCGTCCGCGAAGACGTCGTCCGGACTGGCGCCTTGCAGAAGCGCGTCCGCGACCCGGCGGACACGAACATGCCGTTCGAGTGCGGGCTCAAAAGGCACGTTTCACGTGGAACGGCCCCGTTTTTGGGCGTCCACGTTGTACGTTGCCGAACCGCCAGCACATGCAGGGGAGAAACCCTCGAAAGCCAGCTCGGCAACACTGTTTCACGTGAAACATCCAGCCGCCCGCAAGCCGCTCGGCCAGAGCTCGACGCAGGACCCCTCCGACACAATGTTTGCAGTTTGTCGGCACGTGAGTAAAACTCCTCTAGTGGTCGAGCCGTGCAAGTCCGCGAAACGGACGCGGCCCACCGCACGGACCTTTCCAGGGAGGGAACCATGTCAAAGTCAGCGCGACGCCTTGGCCGCGGGTTGAACTCGCTCGTCTCCGATCTAACCCATGAGCAGCAGCCAGCACCCGCAGCCTCCCCGCAGTCCGCGGCGCCGTCTCCGGCTCCGGCTTCCAAGCCGGCCGTTCAAGCGGCCATGGTCGAAATCGACGAGCTCATAGCTAACCCGTTTCAGCCTAGATCCATGATCGACAGCGCCAGCATCGACTCGCTCGCCCACTCGATCCGCCATAGCGGAATCCTTCAGCCCATCACCGTGCGGAAAGCCGGGAATCGCTTCGAGATCATCGCGGGCGAACGGCGCTGGGCGGCCGCACGGGAGGCGGGGCTGGCTACGGTCCCCGTCATCGTCCGCCAAGCCACAGACGATCAGATGCTCGAACTGGCGTTGATCGAGAACATACAACGCGAGGACCTCAACGCGATCGATCGCGCGATGGCCTATCGCCAATTCTGCACACAATTCGATTTGAAGCCGGACGAAGTCGCGAAGCGCCTGGGAGAGGATAGAACCACCGTTGTCAACTACATCCGGCTTCTGGATCTACCTGATGAGATCCGCCAGCTCGTCGCGAACGAGCAGCTTTCTATGGGCCACGCCCGATGCATCCTCGCGGTTTCCGACACCGAACACCAGCTGACGCTCGCCCGATCCGCGGCGGGGAACCAGCTATCGGTAAGAGCTTTGGAGGAACTCGTCCGACGCGAGAAGACCAGGCCCGAAGACGCCGGTGCCAAGGCCCCACCGGGAAGGCCGGCCCGAGCCGCCCACCTCAGCGACCTCGAGCACCGCTTCGAGCAGGCCGCCAAGACCAAGGTCACGATTCGCGAGGGCAAGAAGAAGGGCAGCGGCAGGCTCATCATCGAATACTACTCGTTTGACGACTTCGATCGCATAGCCACCGCACTCGGGGTCGACCTGGACGACTAGGCCGCCAAGCCGCCTCGACGATGCGCGCATCGGCACTTGTCGGACCCTGTCGCTGCGCCACAAGTTTTCACACGGCCTACTTTCGCATCACACTAACCTCGGCTACGCTCCTGCCGTTGGGACAGCGTCAATGCCCGTTCTGCTGCCATGCGTCTGGCACTAACGAGCTCGGGCTTCGATGGTTTTCAGGACCGTGCGCACGTGCGCAGATTCTCGCGCGCCGGACCGATATTACGGGAGCGTAGTATGTTTGGAAAGAAAGTATGGGTAAGCGCCCTGTTGTTGCCGGTTTTCGCCGTCGCGGCTCGAGGCGGCGACGCGGACGTGGACACGCTTTTGAAGATGATTCCGTCCGACATGGCCCTCACGTTCGTCGTCACTGACTTCGAGGCGCTTAACAGCGCGGCCGCCGCAATCGCCAAGAAACTCGACCCCGAAACCGAGCCGTTTGGCGGCCCGCTCGACGACGTCAAGCGCGACCTCAAGATGGGCGACTGGATCGACTTCTCGAAGCCGTTCGCCTTGGCCATGAGAGAGACGGACTGGAACGGCGTGCTGTTTTGTGGTGTCGTCCCGGACTTCGAGGGCAAGGCCAAGACCATCGAAGGAGCGAGCAAGGTAGGGGATGTCTGGAAGATCGTGTATGGCGAAGGCGAGGGCGCCGAAACCATTTACGCGACCGCCAAAGGACCCTACATCCTCGGCGCCACGTCCAAGGCGCTCCTGGAAGGCGTTGGCCAGCCGGAGAAGTCGCTCGCGGCCGAGTTCAAAGCTCGGGGCGATGTGCTCGGCGGCCGCAACGTCCTGATCCACGTCAACATGAATCGCGTCCGTGACGACGTGCTCGGCGGGCTCGCAAGTGCCGCGCAGATGGCACCTATGCTCGCGATGATGGCCGGACCGCAGAGCGGGGCCGATCCCGCCATGATCACCGGCATGATCACAGCGATGGTCGACGCGGGCACCAAATTCGCCGAGCAGGTCGACTACATCGATGTGACCATCGACGTAGGCGCAAAGGCCATCGACGCCACCATCGCCACCGGCTACAAGAAGGGCACGATCAAGGACTACCTCGCCAAGCAGAAGCCGGCGCGCGGCTCCTTCTTCACCGAACTCGAAGACCAGCCCTACATGTTCGTCGCCGGCTACGACATGCCGGGCGATGAGTCGCCCTTCATGGACTACATGATCGAGAAGGTCTTCGCCGCCATGAAGCCGGCAGCTCCGGCCGCCCCGACTCCCGCCGAGGGTGACGACGACGACGCCAAGGCCGCCGCGGAAGCCGCCGCCGCCGAAGCCAAGGTCCAGGCTGATGCGTTCGAGGAGATGATCAAGCAGACGACCGAGTTGTACGGGACGATCGACAGCTTCAACATGCTGCTGCACTTCACGCCCAACGGCCTCATGGAGATGGGCGACTACGCAGGCAAGGACGTGCCGAAGATCTTCGAACTCAGCAAGAAGATACTCGCCAGCGCCAGCTCGACCATGCAGCATATGGGCATGGGCGCCGCCGGCTACGAGCCACTCGGCACCCAGAAGATAGGGGATGTCGACGTGGAGACGTTCGCCGTCACGCTCGACGAAACGAACCCGGCCGCCGCCCAGGCCGCGGCATTCATGGGCAAGGACAACAAGCTCGGTATGGGAATCAGGGATAAGCGCGTGCGGTTCTGCCTCGGTGGGGACGACCACATGCAGCAGGTCTTCGCGTCCAAGCTCAAGACGCCGCTATCGGATTCGAAGTTCGTCAAGGAAGCGCTCGCGGCGCTTCCGGCGAAGCACAACGTCATCGTCCTCTTCGATATCGCAAGCGTCATCCCGACCTTCGGCACCATGATGGGGATGCCGGCCGGCGGACCTGTTCCCCCGGGTCCGCCGATCTCGGCTTCGATCTCGTTGAGCCAGGAGCCGGCCAGAGTCGACATCCACGTCCCCGTTCGCGCGATCGAGCGCATCAAGCAGGCCGTGGCACCCGAAGAGCCGATGTAACATTCTGAGTTGATTCGACTACGAGGCTGTGAGTGCCAGAACATTGGCACTCGCAGCCTCGTTGCTTGCACATCGGCGCAAACGCGAATCAGCGCAGCATCGCGGAAGGAAGGCGCTCTTCAGACCCGCGACCGTAACGGAGCGGACGAAGCAGGGCTACCAGGAGTCCGCGCCATCACGGTCACGGCTCTGAGTATTCACGTCGCGGTTCCGGCGACCGATTACACCAGAACATGTGCAAGCCGAGCGCGGCGTCGACCGATCCCACTGGACGGGCGGACCGAGGTCAACTCCCGGCACGCCCGCTCGAGTCAGCGCGCATCAGCCACGCACGCGGCGCAACACCTCGTCATATTGTTCCGGGTCGTTGACGTTCAGTAACGAATCGAACGACGGATCGACATCGCGCAGCCCGTCGGCGTCGATCAGGACGGGATCACACCGCTCGGCAAACGAGGTGACCCGCCGATTCCCATGCGCGAGCTGCTCATCCGCGATCACGCGCGCCGATAGCGGATAGACAGCCGTAAGCGGGTAGCGCCGGCCGTCGCACAGCGGGACGACGGCCCGACCTCCTGCCGACCGCTCGGCAACCGCCCGAATGAAGCCCGATCGCAACAGCGGATGGTCGCACGAACAGACAAACGCCGCATCGACCTCGCCCTCGAGGGCAGCCAGCCCGGCCGCTATGCCGGCAAGCGGACCGGCGTCCGTGACGGCGTCGTGAACCACACGAACATCGGCGGGCAGGGGGGGCAGTTCCTGTCCGGGTCGACCGGCGACGACAACCGGACGAACCTCACCGGATACGATCCGCACGACGCGCTGAAGCGCACATTCCGACCCGATGGTAAGCCACGCCTTGCACTCGCCCATGCGCGTGCTCTTGCCGCCGCACAGCACAATCCCGCCGATCTTCTCGATGACTCCGCTCATCCACCGCCGCTCTTCTGACCGGAGCGAGGGCCCGTCTCGCGCCGCAGCCTCGCGCTCCCGCCTTGCCCTCACCCGGATAGGCCTGCGAGCCCGATCGTTATCGGCCCGGACCCACCGGCCCGCGGGGCGATAACCCGTTCTTCAGCCAGGCCGCGCGCCATCCGATAACGCTCCTGGACCCTTTGGAGTTTACCATGAAACGTCGTTGTATATCAGTTGCGGTCGGTTTGGTGGCCATGCTCAGCCTCGTCGCAGCCACGGGTTGCACCGCGGTCGTTCAAGACGCCGCCCGTAACAGTATCGCCGGCTTCCTGACGTCCGTCTTCACGTCGGCCGTCAACGCCTCGATCAACCCCGGCTAGGCCGCCTGCCACTCCCGCGCTGATCAGTCGCTCGCGCGCGGCGCGCTTCTGATGGCTGTAGCGCAGTTCTTCCTGCGCAGCGCCGCAGGCTAATCATGCTCCGTACGGACCGTCGTTGGCCAGCGCCTCCGAATCCCCACCACAGAGTTCACAGAGCACACGGAGGCGCAACCGCCTTCCGGCAGTGCCATTTTCATCAATGCACCCTCGCCTCATTCCCCTGATTCGGCTAGACTGATCACGTCCGTTGAGTGACCGCTTTGCGGGATCGACGCATGGTCAGAGCTTTCATCAGCTATAGCCACGATTCCAAGGCGCACAGTGATCGCGTCCTCGCGCTCGCCATGGCTTTGGGCAAGGACGGCATTCACGTCGAACTCGACCAGTTCCATAACGACGAGATCGTCGATTGGCCCCGCTGGTGCGGACGGCAGATCGGCAGGGAGCACTCCGACTTCGTGCTCTGCGTCTGCACGGCCGAGTACAGCGCGCGCATCGAAGGCAAGGTGCCTCCGGAACGCGGCAAGGGCGTCTACTGGGAAGGAGCCTTGCTCGACGACGAGCTGTACGACGAGAAGGGCAACTCGCGCTTCATCCCGATCTTGTTCGACGACGAGCCGGAAACTAGCGTCATCCGCATCCTTCACGGGTGGACGCAGTGTCGATTGCGGAAGCCCCAACTGAGCGACGACGGCTACGAGCACCTCCTGCGAATCCTCACCGGACAGCCAAGAGTCGTGAAGGGCCCCGTCGGTACGATCCCTGACCTGCCGCCCGGTCCGCTACCTCTTCCCGGGCCGGGCGGGGCGAGCGTCGCGCCACCGCAGGCCCGCAAGGCTGGCGCGCCGCGCCAGTTGCCGGCTCCGGTCGGCGACTTCATGGGCCGTGACGGCGAGTTGGCCGAGTTGCTGGAAGGCGTCGACGGCGGCGGGGCGACCATCTCCGGCGTGGCCGGCATGGCTGGCGTGGGCAAGACGCAGCTCGCGCTGGAGTTGGCGAAGCGAGTGGCGGCCGACTACCCCGACGGCCAGATATATCTAGACCTGCGCGGGGCCGACCCGAATCAGCAGACGCCGCTTACTCCAGCCGAAGCCATGCGCCACGTCCTCGTCAGTTTCGATCCGGCGCGAACGCTGCCGGACGAAGCGGCAGCACTGGAAATCGTGTACCGCAATGAACTGAGCGGCCGCCGCGCGTTGCTGCTGATGGACAATGCCGCGGATAAGGACCAGGTCGAACCGCTCATCCCGCCGGACGCTTGCCTGCTGCTGGTCACCTCGCGGCAGTTCTTCGTCCTGCCGGACCATACGCCGCTAAGCCTCGACACGCTCGACGGAGACGGCGCCCGCGATTTGTTGCTTCGAATTTGCGAGCGCATCGGCGACTGCGCGGCCCGAATCGCCGAACTCTGCGGCCGGCTTCCGCTGGCCCTGCGCGTGGTCGCCTCGACCCTGGCCGAGCGACCGGCGATGACACCCAAGTCACTCATTGAACGCCTCCAAGCCAAGCCACTGGAGCAACTGAACGAAGTCGAACGCGCCATCGCGGTGAGCGAGGCGCTGCTGGACGAATACCTGCGAGGCCATTTCCACGCGCTGTCCATCTTTCCTGGGAGCTTCGAGCACAAAGCCGCGGCGAGAGTGTTGGAACTCTATCAGAATGCGGCCGACGACGCGCTGGATGAACTCGTACGGCGCAGCCTGCTCCAGTGGGATGACGAGGCCAAGCGCTACTGCATGCATGACCTAGTCCGCCTCTTCGCGGACGCCCGACTTTCGGGCGAGCGACGAGTCGCACTGAAGATGCGGCACGCCCGCGTCTATTGTGATGTGCTAAACGCCGCAGACGATCTCTATCTCAAGCACGGCGAGAAGACGTTCGAGGGCCTGGCGTTGTTTGACCGAGAATGGGGCAACATCCAGGCGGGCTTCGCGGCTGTCTCCGCGCGTGTCGATTCAGATGAACACGCCGCCCATCTATGCTCCGGCTATCTCGCTGTCGGTCTCAACTGTCCCAGGCTCCGCCAAGCACCGAGCGAGCGGATCGCTTGGTTCAAGGCCGCGGTCGCCGCCGCCCAACGCCTCGATGACGCGCCCATGGAAGCAAACCACCTCGGCAATCTCGGGTTGATCTACCAGACGAGGGGTGACCTGGGCCTCGCGGAGGAGATGTACCGCAAGGTTCTGAAGATGGAGGAGACTCTCGGGCGTCGCGAGAGCACTGCAAAAGCATACTGCAACCTCGGACTCATCTTCAGAGCTCGTGGCGAGCTCGACGAGGCCGAGCGGATGGTCCGCAAGTCCCTGGCGATCGAAGAGAAGCTCGGCCGGCGTCAAGAACTATCCGCTTTGTACTGCGCCCTCGGAACCGTCTGCCAGGCGCGTGGGAACCTGGGCGAGGCCGAACGAATGCACCGCAAGGCACTGGAGATCGACGAGAAGCTCGGGCGGCTCGAAGGTATGGCAAGTGAATACGGCAACCTCGGCATCATCTTCAAACAGCACGGGGACCTGGATGAGGCCGAACGGATGTATCGCAAGTGCCTTGAGATCCTTGAGAAGCTCGGGCTGCGCGAGGGCATGGCCACTGCGTACGGCAACCTCGCGTACGTCTTTCTTGCGCGCGGCGACCCGGACGAGGCCGAGAAGATGCTCCGCAAGTCCCTGGAGATCGATGAGAAGCTCGGATTGTCAGAAGGCATGGCTAACCAGTATGTCAGGCTCGGCATCATCTTCGAGCAGCGCGGCGACGCGGACGAGGCTCGCCGTCTCTGGACCCAGGCCCGCGGCCTCTACGCACGGATCGGTATCCCGCACATGGTCGAGAAGGTGCAAGGCGGGCTCGACGCCTTGCCCGACGCGAAGGAATGATCCAACCGCGCCGCGCGCCTGCGATCCCTCTCGTCCGTGTCCTCTGTGGTAGAGAAAGAAATGGCCGCCCCCGATCGCGCGTTCTTCCGTGCGTTCGTGCCGTTTCGGTAGCACCTTCTGCCGACTCGACGGCCCGGCAATCTGTCCGCCGATTCTCCCAGCGCTTACGTCCAGTAGGGAACAATGGCGGTGCTCGTGCCGACCTTGAACTCCATCCAGCCGGTATTGGTGGACGTCGTGAAGCCGTCGGGCAGGCGGTCGAAGCTCGCCTTCACGCCGGTCGCCGAGGGCACGAACTTGCCGGCCGTCAGTGTCGTCGTGTTCGCCACCCCGCCCGGGGCGACGCTGTCCGCCCGAACGCCCGTCCCGCGCACGATG
>JAJDDX010000450.1 GCA_029260055.1 Phycisphaerae bacterium | reverse complement strand
GGCGAAACGGATGATCCCCACTTATGCGCCCCCTCGCTCATGCGACGACCCGTCGCCGCCGTGCTCCTCGGCGCCAGCCGGCGTAGCGACCGGCGTTCCCTTTTCGTCCACGATTTCGACGGGTGTCGGGAAGGGCCGAATGTGCTCGTTACCGCGGCTGATGACCGTGGTCCCCTCGCGCACGTTGTCCGATGTGATGGCGATCCAGTCGCCGATGTCTCCGCCCGTGGTTACCGCTACGAGTATGGCGGTCATACCGCCGTGGCCGGGCACGACCATCGCTATGCTGGCGATCCCGTCTCGCTCGACGATCGCGTCCTTGGGCACAGCCACGATCCGCTGCTTCGGACCGGAGGGCACCGTCGCGCGGGCGAACATGCCGGCCGCCAGGGCTCCGTCACTGTTATCCAGCTCGATTTCGACCGGGAACGTGCGAGCCGACGGATCGGCCTGGGGCACGATATGTTTGATGTGCCCGGCGAATATGCGCCCGACCGCGTCGACCGTTACGGCGACCGAAGCGCCGACTTTCATGTGCGGCATCGCGGAACCCGGCGCGTCGACCACGACCAGCACCGTCGCGAGATCAACCAGTTCGACCACCTGCCCGCCGGCGGGTACCCACTCGCCGACTTCGGTCGAGCGCGCCACGATGTAGCCGGGGAACATCGCTCGAATCGCCGTCTTGCGTAGATCGGTTTCGATTCGCTTGACGACCGCCCGCTGCGCGGCGACTTCGTGCGCGGCCTTGGCGATGGCCTCCTTGCGCGGCCCCTCGATGCCGAGTTCGTGCGCCGCCTCCGCTGCGATCTTGCGCCGCTCGGCCCGCAGGTAGTCGGCCCGCGTGTCATACAGTTCCTTGGCGTTGGACTCGCTTCCGCTGTAGAGCTTCTCCACGCGCTCCTTCTCGAGGCTCCAACGTTCGAAGTCGGCGGCCGCTTCGTCGCTCATGGCTTTGAGCCGCTTGAGGTCCTGCGCCCTCGTGCCGGCAAGCAGTTCCTCATGTGTCGCACTCAGTGCGGCCAGGCGTGCCGCCGCCTCTTCGAGTTGGAGCTTCAAAGTATCAGCGTTGAGTTGGCAAAGTACCCCGCCGACCGGCACGAAGTCGCCTTCGCGCGCCGGCATATCGGCGACGATTCCGGCGACTTCCGAGCCGACTTTGCTGCGCCGCGCGGGATCGACCGTGCCGACCAGCACGACCGTAGCTGGGGCGTCCATCATTTTCGCATCTACCACAACTACTTTCGTAGCAGGCATTTGCGCGATTGCCACCGCCGAGAAGAGTGCGAGGATGACCTGTCCGAGAAGAACCGACCGTTGTGATATCATGAGTCGCTACCGACCGAAGCCAAGAAGGGCCCCTACAACGAAGTAAGAACGTTTCGCTTCGTGTATTATAGTCATCGGATGACTATCGCCAAGACGCATAGAGCCGAACCGATTCCGCCCGGCCCCGGCCGGCTAAGCGGCTTGATCGGACGTTGCGTGCGAGCGGTTTCGGACGTTCTGTATCCGCCGCAGTGCATCGTCTGCCGCCATGCCTGCCCGGCGGGTCCGATTACACTTTGCCCGGCGTGCGCCGGGGCCGTGGCGCGTGAACGGTCGGTACCGTCGTGCCCGACCTGTGGCGGAACGGTCGGGCCCTACGAGGTATCCGAAGGGCGCTGCCGCTTTTGCCGGCCGAGGCGCATGCGCGTGGACGGCACGGCGCGGGTCGGAGCTTACGAAGATACGTTGCGGTCACTTCTTCGGGCTTATAAGTACCGCTCGCGGGAGGAACTCGAACCGGTATTGGGTTCCTGGCTGACCGAGGCGATCGAGGCGAGTTCGTGGCGTTCACACGTGGAGGCCGTGGTGCCCGTGCCGACGCATTGGCGGCACCGTCTGATGCGGCGGCTCTACCCGGCCGAGCGACTCGCGTCATTCGCCGCGAAGCGACTTAGCCTACCTCTGATTCCGGTGCTTCGTCGTGTACGCGCGGGTTCGCACCAGGTGGGATTGCCCTACACGACGCGCCTGGCGAACGTGCGCGGCGCGTTTGCCGTTCGCCCGGAGTTCTCGCTGGAAGGTACGCGCGTCCTGATCGTTGACGATGTGAAGACGACCGGAGCGACGATCGACGAATGCGCGAAGGTGCTGCGTCGTGCGGGGGCGGCTGAAGTCTACGCCGCCGTCGTGGTCAAGGTCGGATGGACCGAGCCGACAGGGCAGCCGCTCGAGGGCATCTGAGCGCGTCGGCGAGCCCGGCATCAATCCGTGGTCGTCGCCATCTTCGCTTCTTCGATCAGCGCCGATACCTGTTGCGCACGGGTCTTGCCGGTCGTCGCGACGGGTTCCTCGATCTCGCGCAACGCATCCGGCGGCTCGGACAGCATCTCCAGCTCGCCGCCCGCGCTCGGGTTGGCGATCCGCGACATTGGCGCGACGATGCGCGACATCGATGTCAGCGCCTCGGTCGGATGTGTCTCGTGGATCGACGGCGCCTTTGCGATTGTGGTTTCGAGCCGTGACTGGACGCGCACCGCCTCTTCAATCCACTCGTGGAGCGTACTCGCCGCCCGTTCGGTCTCGGCGTTGAGCTGTTCGAACCGGCCGGTGGCTGTGCTACTGGCCTTGCCGAAGTCGGCGGTAAGCTGTCTCGCCTCGAGTGTGGCCTTCGACAGACCGCCGAAGACCTTCCGGACGGCCGCACACACTCGCTCGAGCTGCGCCGCCTGAGCCTGCGCGGTGGCGATGAGCTTCGTCGGCTTATCCGCCGCCTCGGCGACGGTCTGCTCGACCTTCGCGGCCCGGGCCTGCAGTTCACGAATTCCACGCGCCAGCAGTTGGGCCTGATCGGTGAATTCGTTGAGCAGCCGGTCGGCTGACTCGGTCGAGTTCTTGGTATTCGTCACTTGCTCGAGCAGTTCGGTGATCAGCGCTTCCGCCGACTCGCCGGCTTCAGCGTGCTTTTGCGCGAGCTCGATCGAGGTGGCGTTCAGATTGCCGAGGGTAGTCGCGGTCGCCTGGGCATTCTCGGCGGCCTCGGCGAGTCCGCCATGCACCGTTCTCGACTCCTCGATTGTCGAGTTGAGCGCCGCCTGAATACCCTCCGCGGTCCGCAAGACGTGAGATAGGTCGGTGAGGCGTTCGGCCTTCTTGTCTGCGTCGTCGCACTGCTTAGCCATCTCTTCCGTTCGTTGCTTGACCCGTGCCATGCCCTCGCCGAGCCGCTGCACGAATGTCTTGACCGGCCGTGCCGACTCGTCCACGCGCTGTAGCATCGCCTCGAGCTCGGCCTCTCGCTGCGACAGGCCCTGGCGCTCGGTCTGCGTCAATTCGGCCAGCTCGTCGCGCACGGATCGTGCCATCTCGATGCCCGTCTTGACGGACGCCTCGATTTGGCGAGCGTCGATGAAGGTCCGATTGACCGAACCCAAGTCGTCAACGAGCTTCCGGGCGCTTTCGGACCGTTCGGTGATCACCGTGGCTTGCGTCCCGGCTTCTTCCGTCAACGCGCCGAGTTGCTCGACAAGGCCGGCCGCGGGCGTCGTGAGCGATTCGATACGTTGGATCAGGCCGCTTGCCTGCTCTTGGCGCCGTGCGAGCGCCGCGGCCGCGGCCTGAGTCTTCTCGGTCAAGCCGGTTACATCCGCGATCAGTCGTTCGGCAGTGCCCGTGGACACATCGACGGCCTCTCGAGTTTGCCGTAGCGAAGTATTCGCGCATTCGACGGCATCGTGCGCGGCGACGTTGGCGTCCGACAGCTCATGAAGCAGACGCTTCGCCGCGGCGTGGTGTGAATCCATCTGCCCCACGCGCGTCTCGGCCTCGACAAGCACGCTCTGTATCGCGTCGCGGAGATGGTCGCCCTGCGCCATAGTGGTGTCGAGCCGCTCGATCAGTTGCATGGCTTGGGCATCGCTGCCCTCGAGCCGCACGGCGACCTGTTCCAACCTGACAGCTCGTTCACCAGCCGCGGCAGCCCGCTCGACGGCCGCGCCCACGTCGACGAGGCTCGCCGACACGGATCTCTGAGCGATCTCGATGCGGCCGCAGTGCTCCTGCACATCGAGCATCATCTTCTCGCCGCGTTCGACACTCTTGTCCATGGTCTGTTCCGCGGTGTCGGACCGTTGCGTCAGGTCGCGAGCACGCGCGTCCATGTCCTCCACCCTGCGCGCGAGCGCAGCCGTCGACACGGCCGAGGATTCGACGCACTCGGACAAGGCATCGGCTGAACGTTGCGTGCCGGCGATGCGCACGTCGAGCGAATCGAACTGCGCAATTCGCTCCTGAAGACCCGTCGAGAAGCGATCGAGGACCGCCTCGGCGTGCTGCTCCTGTGACCGAAGCGTTTCGGCGACGACACGATCGACTTCGTGCCGGAGTTCGTCGCGTGCTCCTTGCATACGGGTAATCTGTTCCCGCGCGGCCGACTCCAATTCCTGCTTGCGACGAGCCTGCTCGTCGGCCGATTCCGCGACGATCCGTCCGGCTTCGCGTCGGACGTCGTCGAGCGCTGCCTGCAGGTGGGCGATTTCGGCCTGAATAGAGTCCACGTGCGCCCGCGCCGTCGACTCTACTTCCTGTTGACGACGAGTCTGTTCGAGCGCCGATTCATCGACAATCCGACCGGCTTCGCGTCGGACGTCGTCGAGCGTTCGTTGCAGGTTAGCGATTTCGGTCTGAATGGAGTCCGCGTGTATCCGTGCCGTTGACTCCAATTCCTGTTGGTGTCGAGCTTGCTCGGCTGCGGATTCAGTGGCTTCCTTGACAGCGTGAAGTGTCGTCACAAGGTCGGTGTGCGCAGTCTCGCTCGTCTTCACACCGGCCATAAGTAGCGCGATACGCTCCTGTACGGAATCAGCCTTGTCGGCGAATTGCTCGGCCACCGATTTGAGATCGGTCTCCACGCACCCGGCCCGTTCGCACGCCTCCGCAATCCGGTCCACACTGGACGCCGCTTCGTCGCACAATTCCGGCAACTGGGCGCTTTGCTCGGCGATCGTCCCGGCCCGCCGTTCCGCGTCGCTGATCGACCCCTTGATGCGTTCATCGAGATCCGTGGCGGATTCCGCCGCCCGTTTCACGTCGTCAGTCAGGCTCGAAGCGAGTCGGCCCGCGCCTTCTGTCAACACCGTCAGGTGCTTCTCAACCGCTGTCGCCTGGAGCAACACCGCTTCCGACGTGGTCGCCATGCGGTCCGCCCGCGCAAGCGCCCGGTCAAGGCGCGCGAGTTGCGGTTCGGTGTCGCCGATTGCCGGCTGAGTCGAATCCGCGGCAGGCCGCGTAAATCGATCCGGCATCACACCGTAGAAGGATGAACCGACTGAAGTCGGCATCTGTGCCGTCGGCACGGGCTCAGCAATCGGTGTGGGATGGTCGTCGATCGGCGGTGCTTCGATCACGATGTCGGCCGCGATATCGGCAGCCGGCGCGGTCACGGGCGTCTCCATCGGCGGCTCGATACCGGTGACTTCGGCCGCAATCCGCGCATTGACGCATTTCTGCCCTGCGCCGTACGCAGCCACCAAGGCCGCATTGCACATATGGTTGATCAACCGCGGGGTGCCGCCCGACGCGGTGTGGATGAGCGTCATGGCCTCCGGCTCGAAGACATCGGCGCCGGCGGCGCCGGCCACTTGCATGCGGTGCTTGATATAGCGCCGCGTCATCTCGGGATCGAAGCGCTCGATCGTGTGTTCGTCGAAGAACTTCTGTCGAATGCCGGCAAACTCGGGTTTGTCGAGTAGTGTGCGCAGACTCGGCGAACCCACGAGGATGATCGATAGGGCGGGCGTGCCGTTGTGCTGCAGATCCATGAGCGCCGTGAGCTGCGACAGATTCTCGACGGTCAGGTGCTCCGCTTGATCGACGAGGAGAACGGGACGCCGCTGCCGTGCCAGTGATCGTGCGAGGTGTTTCCGGAGCCGGGCGAGCCCTCGAGCACGGCTGTACGCCATCGGAAGGCTGACACCGAAGGCCTTGCACGCCTCGCGCACCAAGCTCATGCCACCGCCGGAGGGCCATGTCAACACGACGACTCGATCGCTGGATCCGAAGCGAAGAAGGAGCGTGCGCACCAGCAGGGTCTTACCCGTTCCCGCCTCGCCGAGCACTAGCGTAGCGCCCTTACCTTCGCGCGATTCGTACTCCATCGCCGCTAGCGTTTCCTCACGCTCGGACGTGGCACAGTAGAAACGCGTGTCGGCACGGTCCTCGAAGGGGAGACAGCTCAGCCCGAAGAAATTACTGTACATCGTTGAGACACCCTCACGGTGACAAGCCCTGCGGCCACTTCCTTTACGCCAAGCCCGCGCCGAGTTCGTCCGCTAAGCGGTCCGTTCGGCGGCGCAGGCCGTGTATACGCATATAGGAACATCGGCGTGGACGCAGGAAGGCTGAAGTTATCGGGCAAGGCTCAGGCCGGTCGCGAGGAACCACCGAATATCGAGGCAAACGGGGCTGGGGATGCTGGAAACTCGGATCGACTGGCCCGTGCCGATCGTTCGGCGCCTCGCGTCATGACGTGCCGTTCGGCGGGCCTTCCTCTTGCAGGTCTACGGGCACCGTCTCGACGACGGCTGTTCTCGCCAGGAGGTCACCGAAACGCTGGCGGCCGACCGTCACAGCCACGAGAAGACAGATCGGCGGGAACTGGAATTCGATCGGCCTGATGATGTTCCGCAGCACGACGGCAACGAATCCCGGTCGACGACCGCCTTCGCGGACGACCCGCAAGCCGACCATTCGCTTGCCCGGCGTCGTTCCCATCGCCCACTCGAACAGCATGGCATAGACCGCGAAGACACTACCGACCATCGCCTGCGCCCATTCCACCCCGGGCGGGACGGGTTGTCGCGCCGGCTCCGTCCAGCTGCCTGCCGGGAAGCTCGTGAAGTCCACGGTCATGAGAAGAAGCACGCCCCACACGGGCATCGTGATCAGCACGTCGATTCCGAGCGCGCCGGCTCGCCGGCCTAGCCCGGCCGGAACCTGGCCTGGTGCCGTCGGAAAAGCGCGAGAAATGAGTGGGCGGCGCCAGATGAACACGACAGCCAAAACGGCTGCGAGGGCCGCGTATTCAATCGCGCGCCGCATACCTCGCCACGCGCCGTCCGGCGGCTGCACCGCGAGTGGCGCCACGCGTGCCGGTTCCTCGATCACGGCCCCGTCGGCATGCGACCAGAACCCGACGAAGCAGTCGCCGGCGTCGTCGACGGATGCCAGGGCCACGGTACCGTTGAACCAGCCGGGTGCTACCGCGGTCGAGAACCGCTCGGAGCCACGTTCCTTGTCTTGAAGGCCCGGCCCCGGAATCCAGTCGAGTCCGTCGAACCGGAGGCTGCGCACCGCGTAGCCGTCGTTCAGCTTCTCGGACACGAGCAGGATGGGGTCGGTGTCCGCGCGCGCCACACTCAGTGAGGAGATATCCCGGGCACAGGGCAAAGCGATGGCGTCGCTCCATTCTCCGTCACGCGAGGACGATCGGCGGTGAACCCAGGTCGAAGTCGGGTCGTCAGCTCGGTATGCCAGATCGATCGTCCCACCCCCGGCCCACATCGCCAGCACGTCGGCTTCGAGCGCCAGATCATCCGGACAAGGGCGATCCAATCGCCAGACGCCGCGATCGTACCGAACGATGATGCGAGCGGACGCGAAGAGGTCGGCCTCGCCCTCATCGGCCGGAACGGCGGTATCACCCTCGCCCTTCACATCACCGCTGGACACATCGGAAGGCTCGTCGGCTGCGGACGTGTCGCCGTGTGGAATCCGGGCGGCCTGGCGCGCCGTAAGTACGGCGAAAAGGACCATGAGATCGTCGTCACCGGCGATCACGGCCGGCAACGCAGCCTGCGGCAAGTTCAGTTCCCGGCGTCGGGTCGTCAGCATGCCGGGCGTACGTCCAGCCGAAGGTGCGTAGCTGAAGTGCATCCCATCGCTGAAGAAGACGTGCAGGCTGTCGCCCCGCAGAGCGGCCCGTGACGCCGTACCGGCTAGGGGCATGGCCGCGCGCGGCATGAACTGATTCTTGAACGGTCCCTCCGCCACGCAATGAGCGAAGCGAAGCAGAGGATTCCCTTCCGCGCCGAGCTGCTTCTGATAAACCCACAGAATACGGTCGTTGCCAACCAGTCCGACATCGGGCGGGCCCGAAGCCCATGAAGCCACCGGAACACCGACAATCACCGCGGCAGCCATGAGCAGCGCGCGGAGATGGGCGCTGACACGAACAGGGCGCGGGGAGCCTGAACGGCTCGCCGGGGAGTGCGTCGTGCGCTTGCCAGGGCGGCAGATGGCTTGAGGGTTCAACGTGGTTGGCTGCCTATCACACGATCGCACCGTCGGTGGGCGTCGTGCCGTGTCAAAAGTGTTATCAGCGACCTTCGCACTCACGAGGCGTCCTGAACTGCACCCCGTCCGGTTTGACCTGCTCGAAGACCTTCCATTGCCTGATCTGGAATCGCATGGTCGCCTCGGGGTCAGCCCATCGCGCCTCCATGACGCGTGGGAGCCATGGGCCGCCCGACTCGAGCTGCCGATAGTCGCTCAACGTCGATTCCATCTCCACCTCGCCCATGTCGTTACGGAAGACGACCTTCCGGATCAGGCGCGGCCAGCGGCGGTCCAGCCAGTATTCCTTCTCGAGTTTGACGCCGTGGCGAGCGTCGTCGACCAGAAAGAGGATCTGTTGATAATCGCCGTCGATGCGTTGGGTCTTTCCCGCGTCGCCCGGTCGGTTCGGTTTGTATGGAATCGGCGTCAGGCCCAGTGCGTCGACGACCTGCCGCGGCTTGATCGGGAAGCTGAGCGATAGCTCATCCCCTCCGTCATGCCGGCCGCACTCGTATTCGCCCGTCTCCTTGGTGTAGCACCAATACCGCTCGGCGTTTGACCCGATCAGTGCCTGCCGGTCGCCGAGTTTCTTGAGGTCGAAGCGGACGCAGGGCCCGGCCGGCGGTCCGCCACCGGCACGAAGGTAGAACAGGGTGGCATCTACCGTGAAGCTGCGATGGTGGCCCTCCGGCGTCACGACCTGCCCGTCGACCGAACCGGTCGCCCTCAGGGCCCCGGAAATCCGAGCGACGTTCCGATTGACGATGTAGGTGGCGCGGTCGAGCGATACGACGGGTGCGCGCGGGGTCGCCTGAGGCTGTTGGCAGCCACCGATGATCATGGCGATCGTGCTAAGCACGTACGCGGCTGGGCACCGGTGGCGGCTAGACTTCGTCATGCTGCTCCTCGGTCACGTCGACCTCGGCCTGTGGTTCGGCCTGCTCGTCGGCAGCCGGGGCGTCCGTGTCCGCATCGGCGGCGGCGTCTTCGGCGTCGAAGTCGCCCATGTCGGTGTGGAGAATGGAACCGAGCTGTTTGCTGACCTCCTCGATCTGGCTCTCCGTCAGCCGCGGATTGACGACGCGATGGGTCGCCTCGTCGCGGGTCAGGCGCGTGTTCCAGGTCTCGACGCCATCCGCCGTATCCGAGCCCTCGTACCTGAGAATGCGTTTTCGCATCAGGATCAGGGCGATGACGAAGCGGAACTGCCGGCGGGCCGGGTCGCTCTCGTCTGCCAGACGAAGGAAGAAACTCCGAAGCAACTCGTTGTCGACGAAGGTCTTCTTCTGCTTCTCCTTGACCGGCAGGCGGGTCTTGAAGTGGCAAAAACTGCCCTCCGGAGGCCCTTCCCACTCGTCAAGCCCGACATCCGCCCGGCGAAACGTCTCGCCCTCCTCGAACAAGACGGAGTAGAACTCCTCGCCTTCCTCGATCGGTCGGCCCGTGACGGTGCACACCCCGGCCGGCCGCTGTACCTCCCACTGCTGCGCCATATCACTCGAGTCAATCTAAGAGTCATCGTCAGTACGAGTCGACCACGCGGTCGACTCGTCTGCGGCGTGGGCCATTGGAGAACGACCGGCGGCGCGCGTCAACCCGCACCCGCGGAAACACCGCGCACGGTGCGACGTCGGCGGCAGCTCCCGGCGGTGATCACAGGACTCACCCGTGCGCTGCGGGTGCCACGGGTGGCTTGTCCACCCGTGCTTTTAGCCAACTCGCACGAGTTCGCACTGGCTGACCAGCAGCCAGTGGCACCCATGCACGCACCGTGCGCCAGGCGCGGGCAAGGTGCTCGGCCAGGGCCACCCTGTGAAATGTTGTGTGAGGCGTGTCGATGTCGAGTGAATCGGGCTCCCGACGCTTGAATCCTCGCCAATGCGCCGTAAGCTTCACTATAGCAGTGGCGATGGCGACGCAGGACGTGCCCCCGGCGGCGCGCCGGCGGTCGCATCGCTTCAGCAGGGAGGCGACACCATGGCAAGAGGCCTGCACTACCGCCCGCGGCGACGCCGCGGAATCCCCGTCGTGCCGTCCGTGCTCGGAATCTTCGCGCTGGGAACCGGCGCGTGGTGGATGATGCCCGATGCCGAGCCGGAATTCGACCCGGAAGATCAACTGGCCGCCGCCAAAGCGCCCCTCACGACCGACCGGCCCGAACCTCCCGTGACCGATAGCCCGCGGACCTACGTCACCGAAAAGGGCGCCAACCCGAAGCCCAAGACACCCGCGGCGTCGCCCGCCGAAGCAGACAATCAGGTTCAGTCGCTCATCAAAGCCGGTAAGCAGGCCGCGGCGCGCGATGATCTGCTGACGGCACGAACGCACTTTTCCGACGCGGTCACAGCCGGGGCATCC
>JAJDDX010000449.1 GCA_029260055.1 Phycisphaerae bacterium | reverse complement strand
CAAGGTAAGTCGGCGCTTGTCAACCACTGGCTAGCGAGGCTCGGGCGAAGTGGATATCGAGGGGCGCGACGAGTCTACGGTTGGTCGTTCTACAGCCAGGGTACGCGCGCCGGCCGTGCCGGCTCCGCCGATTCGTTCGTGGATCACGCTCTGCGGGAGTGGTTTGGAGTTCAAGTTGATCCCGACGTGACGCCTTTGGCAAAGGGAGAGCAACTGGCGAAACTCATTAGGAAAGAGAGGACGCTACTCGTCCTCGATGGCCTCGAGCCGCTACAATACCCTTTGGGAGAATTCGGTGGGGAGTTGAAAGAGCCCACGATTCAGGCGGTGCTGAAGAACCTGGCGGCGTCCAATACGGGCACGTGCGTGATCACTTCCCGAGTCGAACCGTCGGATCTCGATAGCTACGCGGGAAAGGGCTATGCCCTTGTCGAGCTCGACCGGCTCTCCTCGGAAGCCGGAAAGCGGCTCCTCGCTCACCGTGGCGTAAAGGGGGATGCCAACGACATCGCCGCTGCCGTAGAGGAGCACGGCGGGCATGCGCTCGCCCTGACCCTCCTCGGCAACTACCTGATGGAAGCCTGTAGCGGAAATATCGCGGAGCGTGACCGCACGCCGGGACGCAAGTTGCTCACCGAGGGCGGTGCCCACGCGGAACGTGTCATGGCGTCCTATGAACGGCACCTCGGTACGGGTCCGGAGTTGGCTGTGCTCTACTTGCTGGGGCTTTTCGACAGACCGGCGGAGGAGGCCCCCTTGGCCGCCCTTCGCGCCGGCCCCGGTATCGAGGGCCTTCCCTACGATCTGTCACAGATTCCGAGTCGCGTGTGGAATTCGTGCATTCATCGCTTGCGGCAGGCCGGTCTCGTGTCCGAGGCGGACAGCGGGCGTCCGGGGACATTGGATTGCCACCCGCTTGTGCGTGAGTACTTCGAGTTGCGGTTCAAAGAGACGCGGCCCGAGGCACATCTGGAAGCGCACGGCCGACTCTACGAACACTACAGGAACGCCGTCGTGGATCTGCCGGACACACTCGGTGAAATGGAATCGCTGTTTCGCGCGGGCCAACACGGCTGCGCGTTCGGCAGGTACCGCGAGGTGCTTCATGAACTCTATATCCGGCGCATCATGCGGGGAGACGAGTACTACGCGGTACGGCGCCTCGGCGCGATCGGGGAGGTCCTCTCCCTGTTGTCTTACTTCTTCGAGGATCACGACTGGATGCGTCCGATCGTCGGCACGAACAGGGCGGCGCCCGACCTGAGTGCCTCAGACGAATTGACGTGCTTGAACGACTCAGCGGTCTTCCTCATCATGGCGAAGGGGTACGGCGCTTCGGTCGTGCGGGAAATCTACGCACGAGTCCGGCGTATCTGCGAAAGCGCCGACGACCCCGGATCACGTATCTCCGCTCTTCGGGGCCTTGCGATTTACCATACCGTGCGTGCGGAGTTCGGCATCGCCATCGAGATCGCCGACCATCTGACAAACCTGGCGGAAGGCAGCGCTGGCGATACCGGAGCCAGGCTCGAGGCCCACTTCGCGCGCGGGCTACCTCGCTTCTACCTTGGCCATGTCGCGGAGGCCGAGGCAGAAATGGCGGCGGGAGCCAAGCTCTATGACCGAGTGCTTCACCACCGCAACAGCTTCGCCCACGGACACGACCCCGGCGTGGCGTGCCTTGCGTTCAGCGGGTGGATGCTGGTCATGCAAGGGAAGACAACGGAGGGCCAGACTAAAGTCCACGAGGCTCTCGAGTTGGCCAAGGAGCTTGCGCATCCCTATTCGATCGTGTTGGCACTGAACGTCTGCGCGATCATCGCCCGTTTGCGTCGCGAAGCGGATCGCGTGAGGGAGTACATCGAGGAGGAACTGGCAATCGCTACCGAGAAGCGGTTTGCGTTCTGGCTTGCCGAATCGTGGCAGTACATGGGATGGCTGTCGGCAAGGGAAGGCGATGCAGACGACGGCATCGCGCGAATCCGCCTCGGGATCGAGGCCTTCCGGGCGACCGGCGCGCACTTCGCCGTGACGCATAATCGCTATTTGTTGTCGGAGGCACTGGGATTCGCAGGGCAACGCCAGGAGGGCCTCAAGGTGGCAGAGGAGGGGCTTGAGATGGTGGAACGGCTCTCGGAACGGTCCTGTGCGGCAGAGTTGCACCGGCTCAAGGGCGAGCACCTGTTTGCGTTGGATGGCGACACGATGGGCGAAGCAGATGCCGCGTTCCGTGAGGCGCATGCCGTGGCACACAACCAAGGCCAGATGTGGTTCGAACTGCGGGCTGTGCGCAGTTTGCTCCGGCTCCACGAGGGAGGCCAGAAGGAAGCGCAAGCCCGGATCGCGTTGGAGGATGTCCTGGATCGCCTTCCAGAGGGGCACGAGCTCATCGACGTGAAGGAGGCACGAGAACTGCTCGCCCGGGCACGCTAGGCGGTGATGTCCCTTCGGACTGCGCGCGAGCGGGAGGCCACTTCCTTCTCCGGGACCGCTGCCTGTGGCCTCGAGGCCACCCGCCAGCTTTGAGCAACTGGCGAGCCGGACAAAGGCACTCGGCTTGCCGAGCGGAAGGTCTTCTCTGTTTCGAAGGAGTTGGTGAATGAGTATGGACGTGACGGCCTGCGCGACCGCGTCGAGTCACCGCATAGGAGCGGAATCTCGGACGGGTATTCCGGGTCGGCCATATCGCCTCTAGGGGATGCCGGAGGCCATCATAACGGCTTCTGCACGAAGGCATTGTGCCCAATCGGGGCGGGCGCAAGAATCGTTTGACTGGCACACGAGTGATGGATAAGGAACACCGCGCGACACAGGCGTCGTCCTGTGACTCTTGGCTCGCTGACCCTTTTCAGCCCCTAAACACCGATTTTGGCTGCTTTCGGGCAGGCTCGGGCGAATTCGCGGAAACGTAAGTCGTTTGGCAAGTGTGGTTTACGCGGCTGGGTGATACAGTACGTGGACCTGTGAACTCCTGTGTGTCGAGCAGAGACCCCGCACTTAAGAACAGACGAACGACCGGTGGTGGAGAATCGATGGATCGGATCCGCCAGGGATTCGCCGCGACATCACTTTTCGCATATCAGGGAAAACCCCATAGCAGTAACTCTGCTGCCTCACGAGAATCCTGGATAGCTAGTATAGTGAGTGAATCGCCCTCCGGTCCGTCGTCTGGAGGTCGTCCACGCAGACGACCGGTGGGGCCTCCCGGGTGGTGCCGTCAGTCTGGCCGCTACGTGCAGGTCACCCCATGACGCGGGTTGTAGCATCAGTCGAGTTCTGGGACATCACCGGGGCCGATCGGCCCGGAGCATGGGCGCGCGTATGGTAATCGCGGGTCCCTGGCACGAAAGAGCACCTACGCTGCAGACCGGCTTGTCGTCTGCTGCAACGGCGGACACGATGCAACTGGGTGGCGACGGTAGCATGGCGTACGTCACGCTCTAGGACTGGGGCCTCGGCGCGGGAAGTAGTGCGTTCCTCTACATAAGGCGGAAACACGACGATCATGATCTCCCGTGGGGAGAAAGTAAGGCAGGTGGTTCGGAGTCGTCGACACGCTGCTCAAATGAAAAGGAGGAGGAGATGAGGTTGACACGATCGATATGCGTGGTAGCGGCATCCTGGGCGGCAGTTTTGACGGGCACGTCAGTGGCGCGGGCGGACACCGCTCAACTCGAGTTGGTCGGCCAGTGGGGAGGTGAAAGCCTGGCCGCAGCGGTGTCGGGCGACGTGGCCTACGCAGGCACGGGGCTCTCGCTGGTCACGGTGGACGTGACACTGTCGGCGAGCCCCACCCGGATAGGGCAGGTCGTACTGCCGGGCATTGTTCGTTGCGTGGCAGTCTCGGGTGCTTTTGCCTATGTGACCGTGACCGATGGTTCCTCGGCGCATCTGGAAGTAGTCGACGTCTCGGATCCTGCTTCGCCGATGCGCGTCGGCGGCTGCCCGGTAGGCGGGACGGCCGTCGCGGTTTCCGGCAGCCATGTCTATGTTGCGGCCGGGTCCTCCGGGCTCGAGGTGGTCGACGTCTCGGATCCCACATCGCCTATGCCGGTAGGCGCTCGCGACACAGGCGGAAACGCCGTCGAGCTCGCCGTCTCCGGTGACTATGCCTACGTAGCGAACTCGGATAGTGGCGGTGGGCTCTACGTCATGGACGTCTCCGATCCCGCTTTCCCGGTTCTCGTCGGCGCCTATCCACTATCCTGGCATCAGCTGCATGGCGTGGCCATTTCGGGCCAGTACGCCTACATAGTGGAATCCGACTACACCGGGGGCCGGCTCCATGTCATCGACGTGGCCACTCCGGCTCAGCCTGTGGCTGCGGGCCAGCGCCAGATAGCCGGACCCCGTCCGCACGGCGTGGCAGTCGTGGGCAGCTACGCTTACGTCGTAGCGCAGTCGCCGAGTCTTGAGGTGCTCGATGTTTCCATTCCCACGTCTCCGGTGCCTTTGGGCTCATGCAGCGTGGGGGACGCCTATGCCGTGGCTGTCTCCGGAAACTACGCTTATGTGGCATCCAAGTCGGCAGGACTACAGGTGATTGCCGTCTCCGATCCTGCCGCGCCGGTGCGTGCGGGCGAAGTCGTCTCGGGAGATGTTGGCACCGTAGCCGTCTCAGGCAACTACGCCTACGTCGCCCGAGGCGGAGTCCAGGGGTTCCAGGTGCTAGATATCTCTGATTCAGCGCGGCCTGCGCGTGTGGGCGGATGCGACACCGTTGGTGATCCTCGCCGTAGCGCCACTTCGGGCAACTACGTGTGCCTCCTCGCCTTCTCAGGCGAGTCTAGCTTGCTCCAGGTGGTCGATGTGTCCGATCCCACGTCTCCCGTAGCGATGGGCTGGTGTTGGACCGGTGGCGACAGCGCCGCCGATGTGGCAGCCACGGGCGGGTATGCATACCTTGCCCAGAACTGGTGGGATGGGGAAGAAGGCCTCGGTGTGGTGGACATCTCCGATCCGGCATCACCTGTACCTGTCGGCCGGTACGCGACCAACGGGTTTGCCACCGGCGTGGCTGTTGCCGGTGACTACGCGTATCTGAGTGCCGGCGATGGGGGGCTCGAGGTGATCGACGTCTCAGATCCTGTCTTGCCGATACGAGTGGGTCAGTCCGCGACTAGCGGTTCTGCTGATTCCGTGGCGATTTCCGGTAGCTACGCTTATCTCACCAGCACGCTCGGCATGTTGGACTCCCTGTCGAGGATTGAGGCTATCGGTATATCCAACTCGGGGCTCGAGGTCATCGATATATCCAATCCGATATCGCCCGTCAACGTCGGCCAATCCGAGGCGGTGGGGACTGCCTTTGCGGTCGCTTCGTCGACCACCCATGCCTGGGTGGTAAGCTCGGCGTTCGTGGGCTTTGTGCAGTCGGGAGTTGAGGTATTCGACATCGCCAATCCCGCCTTCCCGGTGCGTATTGGCGGTTACACCACAGCCGGGAACGCCGCTGATGTGGCCGCGTTGAGCGATCACGCCTACCTGGCCGACGGCGAGGGCGGTTTGGCGGTTCTTAGAGTCCATCCGCCGGGGGCGAATGACGGCGACCTGGTAGTCACTTCTGTGGACACGGCAGGCTTGGCGCTCTCGGGGCGCAGCCTGCACGTCACATGGCAAGTCACGAACGCCGATCCCGCGAGGACGGTGAGCGGAGGATTCGTCGACGCACTCTATTTGTCCGGCGATACCCGGCTGGATCTTGGTGACATTCGCATGGCCGTGGTACCGCATGTGGAGCCCGTCGGCCCGGCGGAGAGTTACACTGTCGAGCTTGACGTGGTCATGCCGGGTGTGTTTCCCGGACAGTACTATATCCTCGCTTGGACCGACGCCAGCAATCAGATGCACGAACCCGACGCGGAGCACAACAACGTCACCGCCGGCGACCCGATCCCACTTGATATGGCAGAGCTGATTCTCGACATACCCGAAACCAATGACTTGACCGATGCAGAGCGGGCGAGATACTACCAGGTCACCGTCATAGAGGGGGAGGCCCTGCATGTTCGCCTGGACGACCTCGACGACGCAGGGGCCAACGAACTCTACGCCAGCTTCGAGGCTGTGCCCACGCGCAGCCGGTTCGATTACCGCTACACGACGAACTTTGCCGCTGATCAGTTGCTGGTTGTCCCCCGCACTCAAGGCGGCTCCTACTATATACTGGCGTACGCCAGCAGCATCCCTGAGGGCGCCCCGTCGGAATTCAACATTGATGCCACGTATGTTCCGCTGCAGGTCACCAGTGTGACCCCCGACCACATGGGAAACGCTTCGCCCCTCCCGGCCACCGTGACGATCAAGGGGACGAGGTTCATCGAGGGCACGACCGTGCTGCTGCGCCGCGAAGCGGAGATCGACGTGATCCCGGCTGACATCACGTGGGTCGATAGCGCTACCATTTTTGCCCAGTTTGGTTTTCAGGGCGTGCCCGCAGGTACATGGGATCTGGTAGTGGAGGACCCCGACGCGGAGACGGCGTCCTCTCCCTTTACCGTGACTGAAGGCGGCGAACCGACGTTGGAGACGGAGTTGCTCCTACCCAGCGCGGTCGCGTTCAATAGGCCGGCGACGCTCTGGATTGACTATGCCAACACCGGTGACGTTCCGATGCCGGCTCCGCTTCTCGAGCTGCACGGCGGCCAGGACTCATTACTGACTGTGGACCCTTCTCTGTCCGGTCCCGGACTGGCGACCGACAACGCGCCGACGGGCGTGAGCGATACAGTCCAGGCGCTCGCCGTCGGCTCCGGCCCTAGCAGCCCGTTGAAGATCACAGGTTTACGCAGCGCGGTTTGCCGTTGCTGTGTTCGCCGCGCGAAGGCGTGCTGACCACAGCCATGTGAACTCGGTGGCGGTCCATTCCGCCAGAACGCGCCAGGTGTCTCGCACGG
>JAJDDX010000448.1 GCA_029260055.1 Phycisphaerae bacterium | reverse complement strand
GAATGCCGAAGTCCACCCCTGCTTTGCTCAGGATCTCAGCAGTGGCCTTCGCCACCTTTTGCATTCGCGGATCGTAGCTGAGGTAGCAGCAGCCGAAGAAGAGGACCTCGGTCTGCTCGGTGAAAGGCTTGACCGACAGATCGGCGGCCCAGTCGGCACGCTCCGACCGAGGCCCGTTCAGCGGGTTGCCTTCGGCGTTGAGGCTGGCTCCTGCTATCTGCGCCGGCTCGGCCGAGTCGACGACCACGTCGTACTTGGTGGCCAGCCTGCGGAGGGCGACGCCCAACTCGATCTGGTCGACACCCCTCGGGCACTTCTCGGGACAGGTGCCGCACGTGGTGCAGCGCCAGATATCCTCGCTCCCGATCTCGGTCAGGCCGAAAGAGGCCTCACGGATGATCTTGCGGATGCTGAAGTTGCGGACGTGGTTCCACGGACAAACCACATCGCACTTGCCGCACTGGAAGCAGAGCCGGTAGATGTCGCTACCGGACTCTCGAATCTCTTCAATGATTTCGATGAACGGCGTTACCGATTCCACTGATTCACACTCGCGTTGTACCGATGTTCGCAGAGATCGCGAACACGGTTCACTCCTTCGTGGTCATGCGGGCCATGGCATCCTTCAACTGATTCAGGCCGAACTTGTCGGCCAGCGATCCCAGGCCGATGTCGAGCTCTTCCTGCTTCTTTTCCTCCGAATCCTCTTCCACCCAGACCTCTCGCTCCTCGTAGACCAGCACGCCGTCGAGGCACCACTTGACGCAGAGCGGTTCGTCCTCGCCTTCGCACATGTCACATTTCAGCGGCAGGCCGGAATCGGGCTCCTTGAACATATCACGGGACGGACAGGCCGCTCGGCAGAAGCCGCACTCGTCATAGTCCTTGCCGTCGATCGTATAGATGTCGCGGCCCGCGCACTCGGTGGGCGTGTACTCACCGGCGAACACCGGCAGCCAGATGTCCTGCAGCCGGTGCGTGATCACACGAACACGGGACCGGGCCGGGTTGACGCTGCTGTACTTCGGTTCGGCGTGGAAGGCGGAGCAGGCGATCTCGCACCCTCGACAGCCGCTGCAGCGGTCAGCATCAACCTTGATGTTCTTGATGATCTTCTTGACCTTCGCCATTTATCAGTATCCCTCTTTGCTCGAGATCATCGGCAACGTAATCCAGGTCCAGTTCGTGCAGCCGCTCCCTGGTCGGTATCCCGTCGTGATTCCAGCCCTTGTAGGTGTAATAGGTGGTGAGCAGCTCTTCCTCCAGTTCGGGAAAGCGGTGCCGCCAGTGATCCTTGGGCGGCTTCTCGTCCTTGCGGCTCATCCCCCTGCGATTGTTCAGCGCCCGGTGGAGATTCCGGCTGCGGTTGACCTTTCGTTTGAGCTCCTCCTGGTCAACGTCCATGCCCGTGGCCGCCGAAACCAGCTTGTGGTAGTTGTTGATATGGTAGGGGGGCTTGAGGCAGAACGACGCCATCCCGGCGCATAACCCCAGGGCATCGTCGATGTTGTGGAGCATCTCCATCCAGTCGACGATCTCGCTGCAAATGGGCGGCGTCGGGAAATGAGGGTTCGACTTCTCGCCCCGCGGTTCCCAGTCAAGTAACCACTGTTTGAACTTGTCGTCGGGCAACTGGGGCCAGTCCTCGACGAACCGCTCCCGCTGCTCCATCTTGGGGAACGCCGCTTGGGGCCAGTTGCCCTCGATCTGGGTGATACTGATCTTCTCGTTGGTGGTGTACATCAGGTAGTAGAGGGGGTCGAGCATGCCGAGCTTGATCGGTAGCTGCTCGTGCTTCTTGATGTTGTTGTGGGCATACTCTTCGGCACCGTTGCCGATACGCTTGGCCGCCCAGTAGGTGCCGTCGGCGATGATGTCGCCGATGCCCTCGCGGTGGGCCAAACGGTCGAGCAGCCACATGAACCGGCCTTCCTTGTCTTCGTCGGGCGGGCACCCCTCGAAGTCCTTGTCCGTGAGGATGCCGTTCTCCTTCAGCTCGACGGCAAAGGCCAGGATCTGCGGGGTGGAGAAGCCATCCACGCCGTACTCCTGGGCTTTCTGGACGATGTTGAAGCTGAAGTCGAGGTTGTCGACGTAGGCCGCCATGCCGTACGTCAGCTTGGAGAAGCACTTCATCATGTAACGGGGAACATCGGGGGCGTCGATCAAAGCGCCACAGTGCTGCGGGCAGTTGTAGCAGCTGATCAGCCGCTTGATGGCTCCAATCTGTGTACTCGTCCAGCTCTTTTCGATATCTTCGGTCCAGAAGCTCTTGCGCCGATTGCGAGCATTGCCCCAGGCAAAGCTCTCGGTGTGCCACTTCTCGTCGGTATGCACCATCTCCTGGGGCGAGCCGATGCCCGAGAGGATGGTCATCACATCGGGAATCGGGTTGGTGTTGCGGAAGTTGATGTAGTCCTTGACCTCCTCCATCAGCTCGAAGAACTTGGCTCCGTCAGCCAGGTGGACGTCTCCGGTTCCGCGCACCGCCACCGCCTTGATCTTCTTGTCGCCCATGATGGCCCCGCCGCCCAGACGGCTGGCGCTGGAGCGACCCTGCTCGATGGAGGCGGTGAAGCAGCGGCTTTCGCCGGCCTGGCCGATGGCCGCCACCTGGGCGTTCGGCTCGTTCAACTCGTCGCGAATCAGGTCCTGTACCTCCAGGGCACCTTTGCCCGCGAGGTGACGGGCATCGCGGATTTCCACTTTGTCGTCCTTGACCCAGAGGTAGATCAACTCCGGCGACTTGTTGTTGAAGATGATCTTGTCGTAGCCGGCGTGCTTCAACTCCGCCGACCAGAAGCCGCCCATCATCGGGTAGGCCAGCAACTCCGACTGGGGCGAGATGAAGGTGACCACGGTGCGATTGGCGCTAAATGCCGGTGTACCGCACAACAATCCGCCGCTGAAGATCAGCATGTTCTCGTCATCGAACGGCTTGACCTCGGGAGGGACCCTGTCCCAGTGCAGCTTGACGCTGCTGCCTAGTCCGCCCAGGTAAAGCTCGGTCAACTTCGGGTCGGTTTCCACCTTCTCGATGTTGCCCGTGGCCACGTCGACCTCCAGATGGTATCCCATCTCTGCGTATCTCATGACGAACTCCGCCTATTGATCTCGTTCAAGCGCATCTTGTTGCGGCGAGCAGACGCCGGACGATGTCCCGGCTTCCTGCCGCCGGTCAAGTTTCATTTGCCTCAGACGCCTCATCCGCGGAATGATCTCCTTGTGGATCTCGCACATCACCGACTTGCCGGCTGTGCTCCCGGTGAGCACCAGCTTGTCGTTGGGGCAGCCGCCCTGGCACGCCGCTCGTACGTCGCAGGCCCGGCACTCTTCAGGCAGCCCTTCGTTCCCAAGGTCGTAGTGGAACGGGTCGCACTGGATCAGGCTCATCGGGTCCGGATCGAAGATGGTTCCCGACTTCGTCACGTGGTCGCGGACGCAGGGCCCGATGGAGCCGTCGGGGAAGACGGTGGCGACCCGCTTCCCGCAGTGGTAGGGCGATGACTCGTCCTCCCAGCTTGGAATCAGGGTGTCGATCAGGAACGTGGTGTGAACGTCATAACCTCTGGCGATATAGTCTTCTAGAATATCACATATGTCGTGATACTTCGCGAGCAGCCGGACCTTGTACTCGGTATCCACGCCCCGGTAGAGGTTGCGGTAGTAGCGCAGCCGGTAGCCATGCTCCACCCCGAAGCGGGTGATTTCGCCGGCCCGCTCCAGGTTCTCGTCATCGAGGGTGGCCACCACGGTCTGGCCGATCGCGTTGGAGCGTTCGGCGATGATCTTCATCCGGCGCGACAGCTCGTCGATGGCGGTCTCGGTGATGTTGACGGAGAACCACTGAATGTCCTCGAGATCGTCCCAGTTCACGGTGTCCACCACGTCACCGTTGGTGTAGACGAAGCCCTGCATGCCGTCGGTGTTCTCGTAGACCGCGTCCATCACCTGCCTGATCCGGTCGGTGCGCAGCAACGGCTCGCCGCCGAGAAAGCCAATCGCGTTCACTTTCGTGTTGTTGGCCTTCCAGACCTCCGGGATCCAGTTCAGGAGGCGCGAGAAGGTCCGCTCGTCCATCTCGTCGACGTTCTCTCTTCCCACCTGGTTGAAGGCGTAACAGTAGCTGCACTTCTGGGTGCAGCGGTACGTGAGGAAGAGCAGGAACCAGAAGAACGGCAGCTTCTCCCAGCCGGCAGGGCCCTGCAGCCGGCCATCTTCGATGGAGTACATCTGCCTAAGCTGCTTGACCCGCGCTGTCTCTCTTCTGGTCATGCGCGCGTCTCCCTACCGTCGGCCACCGCGCCGCTGTCGCCGGAGGAGCCCAGCGCGCCGAGAAACAACTGCGTCAGTTCCGCCTCCAGGCGATCAGCCGACACTTCTCGCTTCGGGTTGTACCACTGGTACATCCAGTTCAGCGCTCCAAACAGGCTGAGTGTCGCTATCTCCGGATCAAGTCGGCCGCCGTTGTGCTCGATCAGATCTCGCACGACCGACAGCGTCATGTCGAAGTACTCCCGCCGTAGCGCGAACACCTTGCGGTGCTGCTTTCCGGTTAGCGTCTCTAGCTCGCGGGCGCAGACTTTCAACTCGTCCATGTGCACGATGAAGTGATCCAAGTGCGTTCCGATGACGGCACGCAGCGCATCGTCGGGCGAGTCGCTAGCCGCCAATCGTTCCTTCAGCGCCGTAACGAGTGAATCGAACGTGTGAAACTGGATCAGAAAGAGCAGGTCCTCCTTGCCCGTTATGTAGTAATACAACCCGGACAGGGCGACTTTGGCCTGCTTGGCAACCTGGCGAACCGAGGTCTTCTCGTAGCCTTGCTTGGCCATCAGCCGAGCCGTAAACCTGAGGATCTCGGCAAGCCGCTTGTCGTAACGGGCCGTGCTGTTCGCCTGCCGTCCGTGAGATACCAATTCAGCCATCCGCGCCTCGATTCTATCGAACGTTCGTTCGGAGACTACACCATTAAGCCACCGCCTGTCAACGACTCGTTCGCCGGACGCTTAGCGTTCGATCCGGGAAGAGCGTCCGGTTTTGAGTCATCTGGCGGGTTTGGCGGTTCGCCAGACGCGCCTGGCTGCCAGGAAAAGGCACTTAACGACCATACGAGCTGCGAGCAGCCCGTCGTGACTCTGCGGTCGGCACCGGGCTGTGCCGCCTGGCCTGCGACGCCGCCGACCCCGGAGGCGGTCGTGCCGAACCGATCAGCGGTAGGCTCCGCTCCGCCCGCCGCTGGGCAGCAGAGCGTGGTCGGTGTAACCTAAAGACTCGTACAAACTCGGGGGGAAGGTCAACTGGAACGCGCCGCCTGAGCGCCCGCGGGCGTGTCGAAAAACGCTCAGGTGGCTTGCGAACCGAACGCTGGTGTGAGATGCGACTCGCGTCTCGGCGGCTGCAATCGACGGTGGTTAGGGACGGGCCGTACCCGTGCGAACCTGTGACTTCTTCCTGGAAGACCCTTTTCAGACCCCAAAGGCCGAATTCGGCCGTTTTTTCGCGATCCGTGGCGGGATGGCCCAGGCGTAACTCGTTTCGTGGACGTGGTTTACGGGATTGGGCGATACAGGACTTGAACCTGTGACCTCCTGCGTGTCGAGCAGGAACTCCTGTCTGAAAACCGGCCTCACGGTTTCGAAAGCGCTACACTGGCGCTACGGTAGCACGACGTTGGCGCTACGCGGGAGTCGCGGGGTGGTTGACCCCAAACAGACCCCGGAGAACGCCGAGCGGTCGCAGGGCGGCCATGCTGTCCCGGTACCCGTGCAGACCCGGTTGGCCGCCGCCTAAGCGTGTCGCTGGCGCCCTCACCCGAACGCCGCTTTTCCCACTCGACCCCCCGCAACCGGCCCGAGCCCGCGCTGGCGGAGTACTGTACACTCGGTTCCACTTGAGATTCCTCGTGGCGCCCCATTTTCGGACACCAGGGTATACCCGGTAGCGGTACGCCTGCTGCATGGCGAACATGACAAACGGCTGGTTGCGCGAATAGACATAACTCCGGCCGATCGCATAAACGTGATTCACCGAGGCGACCGGTGGGGTCCCTTGAGTCGGCGCGCCGGCCTCGTCGTATGGTCGCTACCACTTCTACTCTGCGGATTCAGATGTTGGTCGAGTTTTGGACACTGCGGCCAAGGCACGATGACGTTACGATCAATCGAAACTCCGATCGACGATGGCCTGCGTCAGCACCCTACGCGAAAGGGGCAACATTGAAGCACACTGAGATTTCACAGGGGTCGTGGACCCGGATCCGCCCGTTACAGCGTGACGAAGTCGACGCCTATACCCGGGCGGGCATGATGACGGGGGAGTCAACCTGGGGCGGCTTCCGCACCAACCTTCTCAAAGTGATGGCCTACACGCCACGCCTGATACAGACCGAGGTGGAGTACTGCAACACCTTCATCTTTGATCCTCCGACTTTTCGCGGCGACGTTCAAGAGGCGGGCTTCAACGACCGCTTTATCAAGGAGTTGGTTATCTCCAGGACCTCCGTCGTGAATCGCTCACGCTACTCGGTGAAGCATCACGGATTGATCGGCATGCTGCTGTACGGTGAATCCGGGCGCGGCGAGGAAGGACACCAGAAATACCTGCACCTCCACGAGCATGAGAAGCACGCGGACCTCTACACGGATCGCGAGCGCGCGGTCCTGGACTACACGGTCAAGGTTGCCACCGACGCCCACCTCGTAAGCGACGAGGAGTTCGCTGAGTTGCGGCGCGTGCTCCGCGAGAACAACCTACAGGACGAACGGCTCAAGGCCTTGCCCCCGGAGGAGATGGACCGGCACGTTGGTTCGCAGATTGTGGAGTTGACCTGGCTGATCGGGCATTTTTGCCTGCTGAACCGTTGGTTTACCGTCCTGCAGGTTCCCGAGGAGGTGTCGAGCGACGAAGACGACTTCGGTTCCTTGTACGAACAGGTGGTCCCGGAGGATATCCGCAAGCGGAATGAAGACATCCTGCGAGAGCCCTTTTAGCCGAGGAGAACATGGACAAAACCGAGATCACGCAAGGCCCCTGGACGCGGATCCGTCCACTACAGCGCGACGAACTGGACCCCTACACCCACGCGGGCATGACCACAGCGGAGATTCTCTGGGGCATCCGCAACAACCTCTGCAAGGTGATGGCCTACACCCCACGCTTGCTGCAGACCGAGGTTGAGTACGCCAACAGCTTCATCTTCGATCCGCCGATCTTCCGTGGCGACGTGCAAGAGGCCGGCTTCAATGACCGCTTCCTCAAAGAACTCGTGATATCGAGAACCTCGTTAATCAACCGCTCTCGCTACTCGGTGACGCACCACGGGTACATCGGCATGGCACTTTACTCGGGGGCCGGACGCGGCGAAGAGGGCCACCAGAAGTACCTATATCTGCACGAACACCAGGAGCACCCCGACGTCTATACCGAACGGGAACGGGTGGTCCTCGACTACACGGCCAAGGTCGTCAAGGACGCTCACCTGGTGACCGACCAGGACTTCGCTGAGTTGCGGCGCGTGCTGCGCGAGCACAACGGTCAGGACCAGCGCCTGAGTGCGGTCTCCGAAGAGGATATGGATCGCCACGTCGACCGCCAGATCGAGGAATTGACCTGGCTCATTGGCCATTACTGCCTTCTGAACCGCTGGTTCACGGTCCTCCAGGTGCCCGACGAGGGCCCCGATGACGAAGACGACTTCGGGGCCGCGTACGTACAGATTGTGCCCGAGGACGTGCGGCACCGGAACGAAGACATTTTGGGAGACGACTTCTAGGATCCCGCCCGTGAGCGATCAGGTGAGGCTTGTCTGCGGAGGGCGAGCGGCGGCTGGCAAGCCGCTACATAACGCCTCCCTGGCGATCGATTCGCCGACGCATCGAGTGTCCTTCATGACATCAGTCGATGCGTTTTGCCGATCAACGCCAGAAGCGATGTCCTGAGACGGAGTTCCTTAGCAGCCTGCTAGGTGATTCCGCGGGCGAAATGCCGCTGAAGCCCGTGCCCCGGATGGCCTAGCTGACAAACCGGTGACCGCCAACGGAAAGGAACACTCGTGGCTGAGACAGACGAACACATGCATCCCAACTTACTGCTGATGCGCAAGTACGAATCCGCCTGGGCGAGAGGGGACGTGACGGAGGCCACGAGCTACTATGCGGAGGACATCGTCCTGCACCTGTTCGGGCGCAACCCCCTTGCGGGCGAGTACCGAGGCAAAGCAGCGGTTCTCGGCTTCGTTCACAAGCTCCTCGAAGTGACGGACAAGATCGAGATTCTGGAGAACTACGCCATTCTAGCCGACGACCGCTACGCAGTGACGTATATCAGGGTCCGGCTCGAACGAGCCGGGAAGAAGCCCCTCGAAGGGAAGCGCGTCGTTGTTTTCAAGCTGGCGAACGGCAAGATCCACGACATCTGGAACCGCGACGAGGACCAGTACGCGGCTGACGAGTTCTTCTCGTGAGGAGGGCGTAGCGCCCAAAAACCCAGACAAGCGTAACCAGCTGGCACCGCAAGCTGATCGCCGAGAAATGGGGCCAGAGCGACAGGCGTGGACCGGGCCGACCTCGCGGTGCGGGCGCGATCGCGTCGTCGCGGGTGCGTATGGCGAAGGGGATTCCGAGCCGGGGCTGAACGACGATCCGGGCGAGGCTCTACAACTTGGGGCACGCGATCTCTTGAGGAACCATCGCCGACATGCTGAAGGAACACGGCCTCGAGCCCGCGGCGGAGCGAAGCAAGCGAATGCCGTGGGCGACCTTCCTGACGGCTCATTGGGGCGCGATGGCACCGGTCGATCTGTTCACGGTCGAGGCCTGGGCGCGGGGGCGCCTTGCTCGACACCACGTACTGTTCGAACTCTCGAGTCGCCGTGTACACGTCATTGGCATCACGAGCCAGCCGCACGCGGACCGGATCAAATGGATCGCTCGCGATACCTCGAATCCGATCAGCGGTTTCCTGCTGGGAACTCGATATCTGATCATGGATCGCGACGCGATCTTCACATCGGAGTTCCGCGGCTTCCTGAAGCATGAGGGCGTCAAGAGCGTCCGGCTAGCGCCGCGATCGCCCAACCTGAGTGCGTACGCGGAGCGATTCGTACGTGCAATCCAAGAAGGCTGCTTGAACCGCATGTTCTTCATCGGTGTGGATGCGTTGCACTGAACGATCCTTGCGTTCGTGGAGTCACCGTCACGAGTGGAACCACCGAGGCCTCGGCAAGCGGTTGGTCGAGCCAGGGGCCGAGATCGGGTCGCCCGATGGATCGGTATGCTGCCGTGCACGGCTTGGCGGTCGGCCTCGATCCTACCGCCGCCGCGCTCGGTCTTGGCCACCACGGCCACCAGCGCCCTTGCCCGGATGTTCGTTCCCGTACTCGACCCTCTGGCCTCCGCCTTGAGCCAGTGCTGGCGCAGAACCGAACGGTCGGGTTCGCTTGAGATTCGCCGCGACATTGCCATTTCCGGATGTCAGGCAAAACCCTGATGCGACGTTCCGGACGTTGCGCGAGAATAGTGGACACGCGGTTGATCGAGTCGAACCAAGGCCGGCCCTCCGCTCAGTGGCCGTTCACTCAGCCGACCGCCGGGACCTTCTCGACCGATGCGCCAGCAGGGTCGTCCGATGCACGTCGCCCGAATGCGCAGATTCTGGCGTCGGTCGAGTCCTTGGACACGACGGCACTGATCATTTGGGTCTCTATCGCCAAGCCTCGGGAAGTGCGATCAGGTACGGCTCTGGCGGTCGAAGCCCTGAAGGGAGATTGATCCTGTGCGCGAGAGATCAAGTAAGAACGGTATTTCGATCCATGCGATCGCCGGAACAGAGGTAGTCCTGCTTGGAATCGACGCGTCTGATACGGCCGCCGATGGGCTATTGGGCTTCCGGATCGAGAGGCGACAGGGCGATTCCGGTGCTTTCGAGCCCTTGCCGGCGCCGCGACGGTTCAAAGATGTAGATGAAGAGTCGCCCGTGATTCAGGCCTTTCTTTGGGGAGATTATGTTGTAGATCCGGGAACGACCTACACCTATCGCGTGGTCCCGGTTTACGGTGAACCTTCGGAACTGACGGACGACGAGCCCGTTGAGGTGGAGATTACCACGGAAGACCCGGAGGACGACGTGCATGCCGTGTTTTTCAATCGTGGCGTGGCCGGAAGCCAGTCCTACAGTCGGAGATTCGGGACGCACAAAAGGTGGTACAAGGTTGAACACCAGGGCCGCGAGGAATGGCGCCAGCAAGTAAGGCCGGAAGACATTCCCGATCGGGCGGCGTACCGATGGCTTTCACGCGGGCTGGAAGAAGCCATGTTGGGATTCATTGCGCAGGCGAGTGGCTCTCAGTACTCCTTGCGGGCCGCGGTATACGAATTCACTTATGTACCGGTTGTTCAGGCTTTCGCCGATGCCCTTGAACGCGGCGCGGACGTCAAGATCATCCATCATGCCAAGCGTAAACGTTCGCTTCAACTCAAGAGAGATAGCGGCGCAGACGTCTCCGTCAGCTATACAGACGGCGAGAGAAAGGCGGTCGACTACAAGAACAAGGACGTGTCCGAACGAGTTGTTCCGGATGAGGTCTGCGCGGCCGCGAATGGGGCCGTAAGGCAGATCGGGCTTCGGGACCCGGCGCATCAGGCCGCACTCGACGAGATGATGATCGAACGCACAGTCACTCAGATTTCTCACAACAAGTTCATCATTCTGTTGAAGGAAGACAGGCCCGTGCAGGTATGGACCGGTTCGACGAACTACACCGCGGGCGGAATCTTCGGACAGTCGAACGTGGGGCACATCGTTCGCGACCAAGAGGTTGCACAGAAGTACCTTGAGTATTGGGAAAAGCTATCGACGGACCCCAAGGCCGTGTCGAGAAAATCAGGCCCCAAAGACGAGGGCATGCGGAATTGGACGACCCTGCGGCAGCGTGACTTGAAAGGGCCTCCTCCGGCCGACTCGATCACACCGATCTTCAGCCCTCGGTTGACGACGAAAATGCTGGATTGGTATGCCGGCAGGTTGGCGGCCGCAGATAGTTGTGTCTTCTTCACTGCGGCGTTCACTGTGGCCAATCAAATCTTCGAGAAAGTCAAGAAGAAGAAACAAGTGGCTGCGGGTCATCCATATCAACGGTATCTACTCTTGGAGAGCATCACGGGTCTGATGCGCAAGAAGTACCGAGACATGGTCAAGTGCCCGCAGAATCGCATCGCGTGGGGTGACGCACTGCGACGGCGCGACGATGAAGCGGAGCACAACCAGTTCATCGAGACATTGACCGGTTTGAATGATCATGTGGAGTACTTGCACACCAAATACATGCTGATCGACCCTCTCTCCGACGATCCGGTGGTCATTACCGGCTCGGCGAATTTTAGCGACGCGTCCACCGCCAAGAATGACGAGAACATGTTGGTTATTCGTGGAAACACGCGTGTCGCCGATATCTTCCTGGGTGAATTCATGCGGTTATTCAACCACTTTCACTGGCGAAATGAGGCCAACAGACTATCGGACGAGGAAGCGGAGGCGAGAGGGTATTTGTGTCCGGATGACTCTTGGACCGAGCCGTATTATACCGAGGGCTCGCAGCTTCACGCGGAGCGATTACTCTTCGCGTAGCGCTTGGATCGGTCTTGCGTTACGCGGGCACGCGCGACGAAGTGAAAGGAGGCGGCAGTGGCAAGAAGAGCGAAGTCTAAGACGGTCAAGGTGCCCCCGGATGCGGTGCGCGTATGGCGTGGGTTCCGCCTGAGCAGCCTGCCTCGAGAAAAGTTTTTCGAAAAGTTGGGTTCATTCTTCATCCCTGGCACCGTGCAGATTCAGTCTCCCGTGGGGCTGACAGCGTACATGCCGAGCGTGCTTCCCAAAGACAAGCCGCCTGAGGTGCCGGATGAGATTGCGCTGGTCTTCTATGAGATACAGCAGGCGTACCACAACGCCAAGGATACAGTCGGCGGAAGGGCGTATAGCGACTTGCACGGTGTGGCGTTCGACCTCGACCGCTCTTTATCCGGCTTTCCCGATCCGTTCAAGGGGGGGCTCGCGCCCGGCGAGGAATACCATTTGTTTGATGAGCATGTCGATTGGCAGCGCGGCATCGTCAAGATCTTTGTAGGCGTAAAGGACGGAGGCGCCGCGTTTCTCGGCGATGTGGCCGATTGGCTGATGGACATCCAACAACGCGGCGGTCCGGATGGTGCCATCGTGTCGGCGTCAGACGACTACGTCGTGTATTGGGAGCACTGGCCGGACGCGGCGAAGGCCAAGGCCTCCCGGGTTTCAGAGCTGGGTAAGTGGGTCAAGACCGCGTACGATCGCACGATTGAGCCGTACGCACTACCGCACAAGCTATGGGATGCCTATCCGGGCGTCGATGTGTCGGGCGGCGAGAGCTTCAATTTCCAGTTCGAGCGCGGCGCTATGCCGTGAATCCCGGGTATGAGAGTGCGGTGAAAACCGAAAACGGTCCAAGGAGAGAGTCGTGACAAGGAAAGCACTCGAGGCGTACGATAATCGACGCTTCGGCCCTATTGTGGGCGTGAGCGACGAGGGAAGTGCGGCAAAAACGATCGCCAAAGCAGCGTACAAGTCGGCGAAAGCACTCGCCATGGGCGACGACGCTGATGAAATGTGCGTCGGGATGATCATCGACGGCGAACGGATGGGCAGTGCGGGGGAGATTCCGATCGGGCCTGACGAATACGATCATGTCGTGCCTGCTGCCAATGGATGGACCTTTTGTACGACCAACGTGGGTGTACGTGTGAACACACGCCTCTACCAACCGCTGCCCGAGTTCTTCGTGCCCGACGCGAAGGCCAACGAGGAAGAATGGCTCGAGTCGATATTCCAAGAATTCAAACCGTTTATCGATACGCCGGATGGATACCCACGTCCGTTGACGATCCGACTTGTGACAAGAAGCGATGCGTGTGTCAAAGCGTTTCGCAACCTGGTGCCCAAGATCGAGGCGGGGCGAGGCAAGAAACGGCTGGCATCGCCGGCGTTGCATCGTCTTTCGTTTCTGATCGAATTCGACCGCGAGATTACAGCTGATGACGTCGCTGAAATCAGGAAACTCATGCAGGCGGCCTCCGAAATGAAAGTGCCCGAGGTGGCAGTCGACGGCCGGCTCGTCGAGGCGGCGCGGCGTCGGATCAGTATTCAAGGTGTTTTGAACGTGTTGGACGCAGATACCGCACAGAAGCTTCTCGAGGAGGGCGAGAAGCTCGATGTGCAATTGGTCTACCATTACGAAATGGACCAGCAAAGCGCGGCGCGTACCATTTGGACAGGCCTGCACGCCGCGCGCGCGCGCGGGCTCACGGCGGCCAAGTACGGGCTCTTTCCGATGAAGCTGGAGCAGCAAACCCACATCGTCAACGAAATCCAACGATGGATGGGCAAAGACTGGACGGCGATCCCAGCATTCTACGTGGACACGGCGCTGGTGACCAAGAACGAAGTCTATCAGGGCGATCGGTGCGTCGAGGCGTGTCGGATATGGATGAACATGATCAGTGACGCTGGTGCCAAAGTCGCGCTGATCGATTGCCCGGATCGCATCGTCAAGCACCGCCTGCTCAGAACCGGCGGAGCGAACGACATCGGTATCCTGAATCTGCCGGACGTCGAGGCGCTCACACGGCATGCTGAGACGCTCGGACTGAAGGCGCTGTGGTCCGGCGGCATCAGGCCGGACCAGGCGTTCGAGTTGGGCAAGTTGGGCGTCGCCGGGATTTTCACGACTGGTAGTACGGCGCGTCCGGAGGCCGTGCATGGCACGATGAAGAGTGACAAGCAGTTGGCCTTCCAAGGCGAGCCGACAGGGACCGGCGTCAGGCGTATCCATGCCCTCGTGGGGGGGGGATACCTCTGTCGTGTCCTGAAGGACCAGTCCATCGTCACAGGCATCGACGCCAAGGCTCGGGTACTGGTCGACGGCGACACGAAGGACGTCGAATCAGCAGTCGATTCGCTCAACGAGACACTTCACGAAGCCTGGAAGGCACACTGGGATTCGATTGGCACGTAAAGGCGCGGACCTGAATCGGGTCTCTGGTCAGGGAACCAAACAATGTCAAAGAAACAATCTGCCACTCAAGCGTCGATGGCCGCGCGGTCAAAGGCCCTTGGGAAGAAGAAGAACATTCTTTCCGGGGCAACCGTCTACCTATCGGGCCCCATGGACTTTGTAGCGTCGCGTCAGGAAGAAAAGGAACTTGGTTGGCGTAACCGCGTCAGCCAGTTTCTACGTCGCTACAACGTGACGGTTTACGACCCGTGGTATAAGCCACCGGTGAAGGGTATGCGGCACTACGGCAAGGAGGACGAATTCTCTACCCAGAAACGGCAAAACTGGACCTTCGATGACTCCCCCGAGGGGCACAAGACACGCGCGGAGCTTTGTGACGAGTTTTGGCCGACGTTGCATGTCGATCTACGCATGACGGACACGGCCGATTTCCTGGTGGCGTTCGTGCCGACGAATATTTACAGCGTGGGGACCGTTCACGAGATCGTCATGGCACGTTTGCAGCACAAGCCGGTGCTGTTTGTGTCTCCGATTGTGACCTTTCCGGTGTATGAAGAGTTGGAGTCACACCTCGAGAAGTCCGCGGATAAGAAGGGGCAGGACATGCTCTTGGAACTCGCCAAGCAGGCTCCGCTTCGGCCGAATCCCGGTGCAATGCCCAGTATGTGGTACATGGCCTTGGTCGACGGGCATTACTTCTTCGACGGATTCGGGTTTGGACACTATGCGACTGAATTCGGCTGGAAGCAGAGCGCTCTGGATCTGCACGAAGAGAGCTTTCCTCCGAAACGGCCGCTGTTGCCGTACCTGGAGAAGCTGAACAAGGAACTCCCGAAGCGTTATGACCTAGAGCGGGACGAGTTCGTGGAGAACCCCGAGTGGCTCATTTTCGACGACGAGGATCTGTAATAGGTGCCGCGCGACCAGATTGGGAGATGAATCCGGATGAACAAACCACCGGGCATCGATACGCCTCCGCCGAAGAACTCGATACCGCTCGAGCTTGACCTTCCCTTCGATCGGCAGGGAAGGTGTATTGACTTCTTGAGGGATATCGAAGGCGTTCGCCGCGAGGCGGTCGATCCGGGCCACTTGTATGAAGAGCAGAGCGTGGTCGATGGTTGTGCCTTGAGCCTGCTGACGGGTTTCGGTTTGCGTTGTTGCCTCGGCCCTCCGGAGGGTCGGGGGATAGAAGAGGTGGTGCGGAGCTTTCCACTCGCAGGCGTTTTCACACCACGGCAACCCACGCATTTATCTCGATCTCTACATAGACGCAATGATGGTCGAGCTGACTCGGTGTATCTGCCATTCTTCCTGGCTCCTGAATCGATCGTTCGTGTCGCTCAAGGTGCGCGACGAGGAATCGACGGGCGTTCTGCCGGCGGTGCGCGAACGAAACGATCGGCTATTGGGTGGTGACGGATGGGAGAATCCTCGTGAGGGAGCGCCGTAGAGCGGCGGCCCCACGCGTTATGGGTGTGTTCGTGACAAGATGCGTCGAGTTCCCAAGCAGATGACAGACAATCAAGTGACTGCAGTCTCCCGAATACATGCGCTTCCTGAAGTGCAAGCAGAGGTCGAGCGAGCCTTATTGAAACTCGTCCAGCAGGCGCAGGCCGAGGCAGGGTGTATTGAATTCGACCTGCACAGGGCGCTTGACGATTCCTGCCAGTTCTGGATATCGGAATGCTGGGCGGATCAGGAGGCTCTGGATCGGCACCTGGCGCAGCCGCGCCTGAAGGCATGGCTGCGAGAGTCGAAGAGGCTTGTGGCCGAGCCTATCCAAATCACGTTGGGTAGGAGGATTAGTCGTTCCGTGTGAGTTAGAAGAGAGGTAGCGAGTAGGATTGAGTGGACGGGCCGCTGATCCTCTGCCCCTCGGGGGGAGGGTACGAACACTGTAGGGTTAGGTGGTGACGTAGAGCGGTGGCATGTATGGAGCACGAATTCGGTAGGCGCGTATGGACTGCCGCGCTCACAGGCGTGCCGTTCGGAATCTACAAGATGGGTTTCGGCTGGCACCAATACGACCACGGCCATTCCGCGATCGGTATCGCGGTAATCGCCTGGGGGGCGATCGACATCGGCCTCAATCTCGTCGTCGTCCTGTGGCCTCGGGTCGTTGCGTGGTGTCTGCTCGCCAGCATTGGTCGGACGATTGACGAGGCAGCCCAAACGAGCGTGTGGGAGGCAATTCTCCTCGCCTTGGATACCACTGCGTCTTTTGCCATCGTATCGGTGATGATCTTGTTCGGACGGCTACCGCTCGAGCCGCCGTTAGCCGCTGTCATTTGGAATCTGGCTGTCGTGTGTAACGTGTTGTCTGTCGGTCTCGAACAACTTTGCCGTGCCGTGACAACGCGCAGCGCGACTGAATGATCGTGGTTGCAGGGCATTTCGGATTCATGCGCCATGCCATGGCGAAAGGGTTCGTACGAGAACCGCAGGAGATCGTGCCAGGATGATCGAGCTCACTCCTTACCAGCGTGAGACGCTTCACGCTCTCATCGTTGATGCGTTCAGCGGAGACGATCTCGCGGTAATGGTTGGAATCCACCTGGGTGAAGGGTTGGAGGTCATGGTCGATGTGCATCAGGATCATCCGAAAATCGTCTTGGATTTGATATCGGCGATTGAGGGACGCGGTGAATTGGAGGCGTTGTTACGAGGGGTTCTGAAGTCGCGGCCTAAACGGGATGATATTCAAGGCTTCTGCCAGGAGCATTTCCCACATGTAATGCAGGATGTCGTGCCGGCGTCGCTGGTCGAGAACACTGCCACCGCGGTCAATTTCGTGGTCGACTCGCTGCAGGATCCCGAAGTTCGCCTGATCGTTGGGCGGTTCCAAGCGGACTTTCGTACGATTGAAAAACGCACCCACGTCGTGTCGGGCTATAAGCAATTGCACGAAGCCCTGCACGTGGTGCAGTGGCAACTTCCGGCCATACAGGACGCAGCGGGCAGATTCGATCAGGACATGAATGCCGCCAAGTTACTATCACGTCAACTGCTCGAACTACGCAAGCAAGTCGGTCGTGCGCGAGAGCAGGCGAAAGAGCTTCCAACGGCGGCGATGGAGGCTTCATGGATCGACGAATATGAGCAAGCGGTGGCGACCGCGAGGCAGGCACTGGAGGCGACAGACCGGGATACAATGTTGGCCGTCATACATGACTTTCGAGCGCTGTTGCGAGAGTCGACGCGTATCGATGGCCAACTCGCGGTCGCGGTAAGTGATTTGCCCTTGGGTAAGCTGATCGAAGCGCTTGGGGAGATCGAGCGAAATCGAGACGAAGACGAGCACGCGGAAGGCGGCGCCGCAGGACAGCAGATTCGGGGCGGGCGGGACTCTTTGGCACTCATACGCCCCAGGCTCGCGGGCCTGGTCGCTCAACATAACCTCTGGCAATGGCTCGATAAGGAACTCGCCGGAATCGAAACCAATCCGGGGAATAAGCCGCAGGACAAGGTGCCGCGGTGGGGCAAGGTGAAGGAAAAGCTGAACGGTCTCTGCAGTGCTTTTCCGGGGGATGAGTGGTCGATGAAGATTCTCGAACATTTGTCCGGATGGGAAACTGCCGCCAACGGGAACGAGAGTCAGGCGTGTGAGATGGAGGCATACGCGCTTCGCGGCGAGGCGATGGATCGTTTCTTTGAAGTTGACGCGGAAATGCGGAACCTCTGCGAGAACCTCGTGCAAGTGGGGATACCACTAAGAACGCTGCTGGAGGCCTATACCGATGGCAACCCTTGAAAAAACGGTTCATCAAGAGCGGTACGGCTCTCTTTCGGATTTGCTCGACGCGCACTACGCGCTTCTTTCATCGCCTACCGAGGAGGTGCTGACTCCCGAAGATCGGACGAGGATACACGAATTCCTGGACAAAGGCGCTGCGACCGGTGCCGTACTGGACAATTCGATCGACCGCAGGCAGGCACAAGGCTTGTTGGACTATTGGGTCAGTACGCTCTATGCCGATTCTCGTACCCTCGAGGATACGCGGGAATCGTCCTCGTGTTTGCCTCGACCGCAGGCCCGGCTGGCACTCTTCGACCATGCTACGGTGGGCGAGGCCGCCGAGAACGCCGATCGCTTCATTCAGGGGTTCTCGAACGACGACCAGGAAGTGGCGCGCAAGGTGCTGCTACGTCTCACGGAGTTGGAATCTAAGACAGGAATGCCTCGGCCGCTGCCGACCACACGCAGCGCCTTGGAAGCGTGCGGGGATCCGAAGACTTCGCGGCCAGTCGTTGACGGGCTACTCGAGGCCGGCGTTGTGCGGCATGTGGGTGGAAAGCCGGGGGAGGCGGACGAACAGGTTGCGTTGGCGACGGAATCGCTTCTTCGCGTGTGGCCCCAGTTGCAGCAATGGCTGGAACAGCGAATCCGCTTTCGGGATACGGTCCAGTACTGGGTGAATCAAGGCGAAAGTGGTGACGCCTTGATTCGCGGCGAGCTACTGGACGAGGCGCGAGATTATCATGATCTGAACGATCAGGAGCGCGAGTTCGTCACGAGAAGCCGCAACAGCGAAATCTCGCAGTCGCAGAGAATCAAGAGGTCGCGAAACTGGTTTCGGGCCCTTTTCATCGTTGCCCTCATCTTTGGTATGGTGAGCATTTGGCAATCGAGACGAGCCAACTACTCGCTCAAGAAAGAAGAAGCGGCCCACGCTCTTGCGGAGGAAAGACGAATAGCTGCCGACGAGGCGCGTGAACGAGCGAACGAGGCGCGGAAAAAAGCGGAAGTGCTGGTGGATATTTATCAGGAGGAGAACCAGCGATGTGCGGCCATGCGGGAAGACGTCGATCAGGTCGTCAAAGCCGGTTATGATGTCGTCGAATCCTATTCTGCCGAGCTCGGCGCGACGAAGATCGCAGAGCCGGTTCTTGATTTCATGATGACCCTCGAGGCTTCTGGACTGCGGACTTCCGTCACTCCCGGCCTGCTGCCATCGCACGATACATCGTATGACCCGGACTTTCTAGGCAGGCAAATCGACTTGCCGAGGCTACTCCCTTCATTGTCTCAGGAGGTGCACGACGGCGGGCGGCCTATCGAATACCTCCACTATTCGCTCATCTTTGACGCGAATCGAAGGGCCGCCATCTATACCGCATGCAACTACGACCGTAGCAAGAAACAGGACGTTAGACGCGGTCCGGATAGATTTCGCTACGAAGCGAGAGTATCGAGGGACAATCAGCTCGGTGCGGCCTTGTACACGCATAACGAGTTCGATCGTGGACATCTGGTGTCGCGATTGGATATCATGTGGGGTAGCCGCGATAGCCTTAACATCGATCTTCTGCAATCGGCGGTCAACATCTATACCAACACCATTCCGATGTACGAGGGCTTCAATCGAGTCCTGTGGGCGGCCATAGAAGATTGGGTGCGGACCGAGCACAACCCTGAGGCGGACCGTATTTCGATCTTCACAGGCCCGGTGTTTCGAGAGGACGATTATGAGTACCGCGGCGCTGAGATTCCGCGTTCCTTCTGGAAAGTCGTCGTGTCGCGACGTGGCGGCAATTCCTCGGACCTTGTTACTAACGCGTTCATCGCCGCGCAGTACGACGCGGCGGATCCGAGTCGGCCAATCGGTCAGAAGAGTGTACGCCGCTGCCGAACATCGGTCCGAGTAATCGAGCAACTGACGGGGCTGGATTTCGGGTCCGTCGCGGACTTTGAGACCTGGCGGCCGGCCGCGAGGCGCGAGTAAGAGCGTCATCGCGTGGCTATGCGTGAAGTGTATCGCAGCGCATAGGCCGCCCGGCGTGCCCCGAGTTCGCAATCCATGGAGCCATGCGTATGGACTTGAAGCAGCATTACGAGGAATTGACGGACTCGCTGCTCCATGCCTACGGCACGGAGAGCCAATTCACGATGATGGTCAAGTTCGCTCTCGACGTGACACTCGAACACGCCGTGCCTCGAGGCCCGCTGCGTAAGATGGTCTTCGATCTGATTGCCTGGGCGGACGCAGAGGGGCGTATTGACGAGTTGTTTGTGGAGGCGTTGCGGCGCAAGCCGAACAACCCGAAGCTCAAATCACTTGCCGCCAAACTTGCGGGTGAAGTGGCCAAGCAGCACGAAGACCTTCAAGCCGCAGTCGAAGGACATTACACACAGGATCGCGAAAACCCGAATGCAGAGAAGGTGCGTGAGTCGCTGAGTCACTACTCGACAAGCGGCGTGCTCGAGGCTCTGGTCGTCAAGACCCCGCACTTGGAATCGGGCGCCGATGTGGAGCAGTGGGCGGAACGGATGAATGCGTGCAAGCGACGCGTGTGCTCAATCGGTCTCAACGCAAGCCATGTGGGCACGGGTTTCCTCATCGGCCCGGATCGAATCCTCACGAACTCGCACGTCCTATCGAGCGCCGCCGCACTTTCCGACTATGGGGCCGTGTTCGATTTCGTGGGGAAGGCGCAACGATCGCAGCTATCGGAATACAGAATCGTCGAAGAGCTTGTGCGCAGTGAACCGCGAGAATACGACTACGCAGCGTTTCGGCTCGAGGCGATTCCAGAGGGGGAGCGCAAGTACTTCAAGGCGCGTTCGTACCAATTCGAGAACATTCGTGAGCCCGTTGGGATTCTCGGTCATCCCAACGGCGAATCCCAACGCTTCACGTACGGCGTCGTCTTTGACAACAATAGTTTCATGGGACGTGTGGCCTATACGGCCAACACCGCGCCCGGAGCGTCGGGGTCGCCGGTCTTTAACGAGAACTGGGACCTGGTGGCGATCCACCACCACGGTGAAAAGAACGTGTACAATCACGGCGTGCCGTTGAAAGCGATTCTAGCCCATCTGAAAGAATCGGGTAAGGAAGGCTTGATCGAGCAGCAGCACTGACGTGATCTTGCGGCGATTTGTGAAGTGTATGTGCCTCGCCTGAGCCGACTAGCAAGCGTCCGAACCGCGCAGCGATTTGCAGTGGGCGAGAGGCGGCCAACACCACTTCCTACAGCATTCGCGCTGGTTGTACAGAGCCTGGAGGAATGACTATGGATCGCGAAGAAAAGTCGCAGCGACTTTCGTCACTATTGCAGCAGCTGGCGCCGGGCGGCGATGTGGAGAGCCTCGCACCGACCACCTCGGGGCTCGAAGCTATGGGTAGCGTCGGTGAGCCAGAGGAAGAGGAGGTCGATCGTGCGAGCAAGGGCCTTCAAAAAATAGCTCGGGGCGAGGAACTCCACGAAAGCGAAATGTCTGCCCTCGAGGCTATCATTCTTCCGCAAGGGCGGCCCGTCATCGATATCGAGAATGATGCCTTCCAGGATCCACCGTCTCCGTGGACGCACTTGGGTGCGGGCGATACGCGCACGCGCATCGAGGCGGCCATTCCATCGATCGGAAGGATTGAGCTTCCCGAGCATCCCAGCTTGCCATTTGGCGGTACGGGGTTTGTCGTGGGTACAGATCTGATCATGACCAATCGGCACGTGGCGGAGATCTTTGCGTCGGGGCTTGGCCTGCGTAACCTCCAATTTCGCCCCGGGCAGACGGCGGGTGTTGACTTTCGCCGTGAAGCCACCGACTCCGAGTCCGTCTATTTGGAGGTTCGGGAGGTGGTGATGATTCATCCCTATTGGGACATGGCGTGTTTGCGCGTCGACGGTTTGCCACAATCACAACGTGTATTGTCCCTGTCCGTGGCGCATCCCGATGATTTGAGCGCGCGGGAGGAGGTGGTGGTCGGTTATCCAGCGGCAGATCCACGTAATGATCTTGACCTTCAGCGTCGTGTCTTCGGCAGCACATTCAATGTCAAGCGCATGCAGCCAGGGAAGATTACGACGCGCGAGCAGGTCACGAGTTACGGGCGGCGTGTGAATGCGATGGCTCATGACAGTTCCACGCTGGGTGGAAACTCAGGATCGGCTATTGTAGATGTAGAAACCGGAGACATCATCGGCCTGCATTTTGCCGGCAGATATCTCGAGGCCAACTACGCTGTACCGATGCATGATCTGGCTGCGGACAGCAGGGTCGTGGAAATGGGGTTGAACTTTGCCGGATCGGTCAAAACCACCGACGATTATGACGACGCCTGGCGACGCACAGATGTCGAACGCGCGGACGCTGTGCCGGCGATATCGTCGGACGTGGATGTCAATGTGAAACCCGACGCGCAGCGTGTCTTTTTGCCAGGCGGTTCGACCACGATGTGGACCATTCCGCTCCATGTGACCGTCACGCTTGGAGCCGCATCCGACGCACACGGCGGTGCAACCGCAATCACGGCTGTCGAGGCCGAGGCGCCGGCATTCAGGCTGAAGCCCGACCCCAACTTCGATGGCCGGAGCGGATACGATCCAGCGTTTCTTGGCGAGCAGATTGATATTCCGTTGCCACGGCTCACGGAACAGCAGTATCGACGAGTGGCGTTCAATCGGCAGGTCAACGAACAGCGGCATGTGCTTCCTTATCATCACTTCAGCGTCGTGATGAACCGCGAACGTCGCATGGCCTACTTCACGGCCGTGAATATCGACGGGCGACGGGAAAAGGACGTCTCTCGCAACGATTTTTCAGACAGATGGTTCCTCGATCCGCGGATCAAGTCAGAGGAGCAGTTACAGAACGACCTGTATGCGCATAACGACTTCGATCGCGGTCACTTGGTCCGGCGTCTCGATCCGGTGTGGGGCCGGCGATTCTCGGAGGCCAGAAAAGCCCATGACGACACGTTTCACTGGACGAATTGCAGTCCTCAACACAAGCAATTCAATCGCAATAGAAGCACGTGGGGGTTGGTCGAAAACTGGATTCTCGAGACGGCGAACGCCGAAAACCAGCGAGTCACTGTGTTTACCGGTCCGGTCTTTCGAAGGAACGATCCGATATTCAAGACCGAGGGCGGTGAGCGCGTACAGATTCCTCTTCAATACTGGAAAATTGTCGCGATGGTGAACCGCGACGGCGAATTGCGCGCGACGGCCTACCTACTTACGCAAGAGACGCTCATTGATGACATGGTGGAAGCAGTCCGGGAGCCCAAGAGTTTTCAGAAGACCGTGCGCGGAATCGAACGACTCACCCATCTGTCGTTCGGCGATTTGGCAGAACACGATCCGTTGGCCCGCGGTGCGACGGAGGCCGTGGGGCCGGTCGACGTTGAACTCAGCTCCTTTGAGAGCATCGTGCTCGGTTGATCCTGTGCTTGTCCCTCACGAGAAGCTCATCCGCCTGTCCCTCGCGAAAACCGTATCCGGCGCCAAACGCGGCCGCTCAAGTCGAAGATCGTTCGCGATTGAAGCTGCGGACCTGTGCCAGGATCGTCGGATTCCGTCGTTTCAGGCGATGAACAGGCGACAGCGCGGTTGCCGGCGCGCACGTTGGCTTGATGTGAGCTGTGTCGCCAAGGGCGTGACTCGGATCACGCCGCTCGGCAATACCGATGAGGCAGCCCGCCGACCTGCGGGATGGCGATCACCTGCCCGTGCTCCGGAGGCTCGACCGCACGCGCGATTGGCGAGTTCCGATCAAGCGAGAGATGCGTCCGCGAGTGATGGTAGTACTCGAAGTACGAACGCAGGATTCGTCGGAGATGGCGTTCGTTCAAGATGATGACGCGGTCGAGGCACTCTCTCGACGGATCGATCCGATCAGTCGCTCCACGTATGGATTGGCCTGCGCCGTCAATTACACCCGATGGTGCCAATCCGCCGCGACTCTTTCAGATCACGCATCCCTTCCATCCACTGCACGGACGCGAGTTTGC